>NZ_JAEVHM010000270.1 GCF_016802865.1 Micromonospora parastrephiae
GGGCCGCCGGCGTTCGCAACCACACCGGCGGCCCCCCCCCTACGGCAGCATTACGCGTCAGCGAGCGAGGACGGCCCCCCGGGCTCGTCCCGACTGCCGGGCGGACTGCACCCCGCCGGTCAGCGCCTCGGCGAAGGCCGGCCCCATGTGCCGCATCTCGTCGAGGATCTGTTCCAGGCGCTCGATCACCGTGTCCATGATCGGAGCGGGGGTGACCGGCTCGGGCCGGCCGGTGCCGTTGTAGATCGGCGGGTTCCACCCGGGCATCAGGTAGCCGCCGTTGTCCATGGCCACGTGCAGGTGGTTGCGGTGCAGCGGCAGCTGCGTCGGCATCGTGGTCTTCCTGCCCCGGGTCACCGCGTAGTCCCGCGTGCCGGTGCGGTGGATCAGCTCCAACAGCTGGCCCTGCCGGGCCATGAAGAACTGCGCCAGGCGGTCCTGGTTGTAGCCCATGAAGTCGACCGCCCGGCCGGAGCCGTGCCACAGCGGGTCGCCCGGCCGGTACGCGTTGCCGAAGCTGTACGGGATCCCCGACGCCTTGACCATCGCCATGATGCTGCGCCACACCCCGGAGTCCCCGCGCTGCGCGCCCGGGCTCGACGGCCACGACCCGAGCGCCGGCGTCACCTTCGAGGCGACTTCCTCCCGCGACGGGACGCGGCTGCGGCTGACATCCGTCTCGTACGGCATCCGGGCACCCCAGTCACGGCCGCGCAGCCGGTCGATCAGACCACCCGTCGCGTACCCCTGCAGCGCCTCCTTTGGGATCTGCCGGTGCCGGATCGCCTGCATCGCGGCCACGCCGTAGTAGTCCACCGCCGGCACCGGCTGCATGAACTCACCCGGCGCGGCGACGATCGGGACGCTGTCGACGCCCTTGATGCCGTGCCCGTCGATCGAGCCGCCCTCACGCTTGAAAGCGCGCGGGTTACCGGCGTAGCCACCGAACACGTCGGAGCGGACCTGCGCCAGCGTGCGGCCCGTTGCCAGGCTGCGCTGGAAGATGTACAGGTCCGTCAGCGTCTGCCCGACCCGCTCGATGCCCTCCACGAGCAGCTGCGTGGTCTTCTTCGGCGGGATGTTGCCGTACGTGCCGATCAGCTTGTCCGTCTCGGACTTGTTGAGCTTCAACTGACCGGCCTCGGTGCGGATCGCCGCGGTGCGCTTCTCGTGCTTCTTGCGAGCCTCGTCGACGGCCACGCCGGCCTCAATGTCGGCGTAGTACATCTCCCCGGACTTGACCAGCAGCTCCTGCAAGGCGTCGCGGTTGGAGCGGCCCGCCTGCGTGTGCAAATCCAAGTTGTTCTTGTTCTTGCCGATCTGCCCGGCGTTCTCCTTCACCGACGCCGACAGGTTGTCCCAGCTGGTCTGGTACGCCTCGTTGGCCTCGGTCTGCTGGATGACCGCGCCGAACATGCCCTCGTGGGCCTGCCGCAGCGCGTCCGCGATGCTCTTCTGCTGCACCATCGCCCCGGACACGGCGCCGCTGCTCACGAGCAGCCCGTTGAGCGCCTCCGCGCCGATCTCACCAAGCGCCCGGTAACGGGCGGTTGCGCCGTCCAGCTCCAACTGCAGAGCCGACACGCTTTCCTCGGTCGCCACGGTGGCATCGGCGGAGCGACCCATGGCGGCGTTGACCTCATCGATCCGCTGCCGATAGGTGCCGCTGGCGTCGGCGGCGGCTATCTGCGCGTCCGTCTTGCCCGCCAACTTGAGGGTGGCGAAGTCCGCAGCGGTCGCCTCACCAATCTGCGCCTTGCGGAACGCCTCCGCCTCCTTCGTTCCGGCGGCGAACCCGTCCGCGGTGATGTCAAGCCGATACCCGAACACACCCATGATCTTGTTGAGGTTGGCCTGGTCCTCAATCATGAACTGGAGCTTCTTGTCCCAGATATCCAGCTGATCCGTCCAGCCCTTCGCAGCGGCCAGACCGTGCACCAGGCCGGCCTGCACCCGGATCAGCTCCGCCATCAGGATGGTGACGTCCTCGACCGCCGAGGCGGCCTCATCAGCGTCATGGGCCAACAAGCTGAACGCGTCCCCCGTCGCTTCACCGATCCGGTCGAGGCCCGCGCCGAATTCGGCGATCACCGGCTCAGCCTCGTCGACCGCGTCCGCGACCCCACCGATCAACTTCCGCGCCCCGGACACCGCACCGGCGACCAGCGGGTCGACGAACCGCGACGACGCGAAGATCCGGTCAAGGTCCGGGCCCAGCTCGATCCATGCGCGGCGGATGCGCCCAATGTTGGCCAGCATCGGTCCAACGAACACGCCAGCCCGACTCTCCAAGTCACCGAGGATGAACTCACCCAAGTCACTCCCGGCCGCCTTCACCCGTTCGTCGCGCGACGCCAGGATCGCCCCACCGACGATGCCGCCGGCACCAGCCCCACCGACCACCGCCGCAGCCAGCGCACCGGCGAGCGTCGGCGCGGCCACCGCAGCGGCGATACCGACCGCGGCGAGCATCGGCGGGGACAGTGGCATCGACGCGATCAACGGCCCCAACCTCCCCACGAACCGGGTGCTGAACCCCTCGGCGGCGTCGTCGCCGACATCGCCGATCTGGTCGCGCAGCCGGGCCAGGTCGGTGCGGGCCGCCGTCGCGTCGAGACGCAGCCGCACGTTGCCGGCGTCCTTCGTCAGCTTCTCCAGCTGCTCGTCGACGCGCCCGATCGACGCGAGGGCGGTTTTCGGGTCGGCGTCGATCGTGACCGGCGGGTCTACGCCGAGCGCGGCCAGCCGCCGCTGCAGCTGGTCGACCACCCGCTGCGCCGGCGACGCCTCGACCTTCGGCTCCACCGGCACGTCGTCGACCTGGCCCAGCTGCTTCTCGAACCGCGCCAGCTGACTCAACGCCCGTTCGGTGCGGACCCGCATCTCGACGCTGTCAGCCTCGCGGGACATCGCCCGCAGCCGTGTACGCGCCGCCTCGATCGACGCGAGAGCCGACTTCGGGTCGGCCTTCACGTCGATCGGGTCGATATCCAACACCTTGAGGGCGTTGTTGAGCTGCGACGCGAAGCCCTTCGCGGCCTTCGTCGCCTTGACCTTCACGTCGCCGGACAGCTTCGAGTCGTCCGCCCGCAACTCCAGGTAGGCGTCCGACAGCTTCTTACCGCGCGCTGCCACCCGTCACCAACCCCTCGGACGCGGACCAGCCGGACCCGTCGGCGACGGCGGACCACCCGGCCTCGGACCACCCGGACCACGCTCAAACATCACCCGCACCCCCTCTGACCTGCAAAAATCCAGCAAAACCGATCGGCCCCTGACCGCCGGGGTCAGGATTTTTTTTCCCGGACAGGCCGTGTGATGGATGGACAGGGCCCGAGCCGTGATCAAAAACCGGTTCGGCGGCACCTCGGGGAGAGAAAGCCTGACCCCGGCGGTCAGGCGTCGACTCGATCCGTCCACTTTTTCCCGACTCCCGGGTCGGGTGGTCACCGGTCAGTAGTTCCGGTAGGTGAAGTAGTCGCCGCGGCGCTCCGCTTCGGCCTTCATCCGAGCGCGTTCCCGGGCCTGATAGTCCATGCGGGCTTGGCTGTTCCTGGCGATGGCCGCATCGGGCTGGTAGGCGCTCGGGGCACCGCTGCCGCCGGGCTCGATGTGGTCGGCATCGGTCCAGGCGTAGGCGTATTCGGTGGGGATGCGGGTGTCGGTGGAGAGCCGCTCGCGTGCTTCCTGGTCGGTGAGCCCGAGGTAGCTCTGCCCGACGTGGTACGCCTCGGCGAGGGTGGGCAGGGCGGCCAGGGCGGGGCGGACGGGCGCCGGGTATCGCAGCAGCACCTTCGGGTCGAGGCCGCTGGCGGTGAACGCGGGCAGGGTGTTGCCGCTTCCGGTGTACGGGCCGGAGGCGGTCTGCGCGGAGCGTGGCGTTACGTCGTAGGTGGGGTTGCCGGTGGTCGCGCGGCGGTTGTGGGCCATGACGACGTCGTTGACGTCGAGCGTCTTGCGGCCGGGCTGCGGGTTGACGGTGCGCAGGTCGACGCCCAGGCCGTCGGCCATTTGCCGTACGTCGGGTGCCACGTTGGCGTTGGCGTTGGCCGCCTTGACGGCGGCGAAGTCGATGCTCACAGGCTGTTGGCTCCTTCGCGTTGGCGGCGGGCGGCTTCGGCGGCGACCTGGTCGCGGTCGAAGATCCACGCGCCGGCGACCTTGCGGCCGTCGAGGCGCGGGCCGAGGTTGCGGACCTGCCGGACGGTGATGCCGAGCATCCGGGCCGCCTCCTTCGTGTCCGCCGGTTCGGTTGGTTGGACCGAGGCTGGCACGGTCAACTCACGCGTCAGTTCCGCGCTTCCGTTGGCGGAAGTCGACTCAGCGAGTTCTGCTTCCAGGGCGGCAATCAGGGTCACGATCCGCGGTGGCGGTGGCAGTCCGGCGCGGCCGCCGGCGGCGACGGCGGCCTGCAGGGACCGCAGCACGTCCAGGCAGGCCTGCGGGGAGGCAAGCAGCAACCGGCCCATGCCGAAGCGCACGGCGTACGCGTCGAGCACCGGCGGCGCCTGGCCGTCGTTCACCACATCTCCCAGACCTCGCGCGGCTTCGCCGGTGGTGGCTTGGCGCGGCGGTCGCGGATGGCCTTGACGGCACGCACGTCGGCCTCGGTGCAGCCGACGTAGTCCATGGCCTGCGCGATCGACGCGCCGTCGGTGAGCGCGGCGTCGATACGGGCGTAGAGGGACTCCAGCTGGTCGGTCGGCGGCTGGTCCGGCTGCCGGTTCGTGTCTCCCCCCGGCCGCCCATCGCGGTCTTGGTCGCCAGGTGCCGCCGGCGGCCCGGCGGTGGTCGTTCGATGCGGCGCGCAGAGCGGGTCGCTGGGCGCGAAGGTAGACGCCCTCTCCGCTCTTCGATTCCCGCGTGCGCCGGTGGGTTCCGTGGACGCAGCTCGTGTCGTGCCGACCGGCCGGGTGGCGTTGACGCGCTTCATCGAACTTCCCTCGCCCGGGGCGTGGTCAGTGCCCGCCGAGGCGGGCGCGGTACTCGTCGTCGGTGAGGCCGTACGCGTCCGGGCCGAGCCGCCGGGTGGGCGGGTAGAGGGCGTCGAACTCGGCCAGCTCGGGATCGAGGGCATCATCCTGACGGGCGTGGCGCATGTGCGGCGGGTACAGGTCGTCGAACTCGGACCCGTCCTCCCCTTCAGGGTGCTGCACGCGCATGTTGGGTGGCTGGAGGTGGTCGAACTCGGCCAGCTCGTCCTCGTCCCGGTCGGTCGCGGCGAGCGCGTCGACGACGTTCCGCAGTTGCGGAGTCAGTACCGGCTCCAGCGCGGCCAGGATCGGCAGGGTGATGTCCGGGTCGGTGGCCAGGTGGGAGGCCCACTCGACGGCGCTGGCGCCGGTGATCCGGCCGGTGTTCATCGCCCACGTGATCGGGTGGCTGTCACCCCACGGCTTGGCTGCGGCGGCGGCGACCGCGTACACGGCGAGCGCGGCGTTGCCGTGCAGCGCGGCCACCAGCTCGGCAGGCGGCTGCGGCTGCGTGGGTGGGGCGGTTGCGGGTCGCCGCAGCGCGAGGCCGCCGCGGCGGCGGTATCGGGTGGCGGCCCAGGCCCTGTGGGTGTGGCATCGGTCAGGCTCCTTGGAG
>NZ_JAEVHM010000271.1 GCF_016802865.1 Micromonospora parastrephiae
GGCGCGGCGGGCCTGGTGGTGGTCGACGCCGCCGACGGCGCGCAGTTCGCCGCCGAGTGGGACGGGGTGCGCCGGTGGTGAAGGGTCTCGCGCGGGCGTTGCGGGCGGCCGTGGTCCCGCTGGCCTTGATCGGGCTGACCGCGCTCGCCGGGGTGGTGCTCGGCCGGGTGTACGCCGGTGACCTGCTGACCCGATTGGTCGTCGGCGCCGCGGTCGGGTCGGTGCTGGTCAGCGTGGCCGCCCGGCGGCTGCCGTCCTGGCTGGTGGCGCCGGTGTCGGTGGCCGCGATGGCCGGATGGACGCTGCTGTCGCTGCGGCTGGCGGCCTCCCACGCCGACCTGCCGGGCAGCCTGCTCGACATCACCTCGGACGCCGCGCGCAACGGCATCCCCCGACTGCTCACCGCGATGATTCCGGTGGAGCCCACACCGGACACGGTGCTGGTGCCGGTGGTCGCCGCCTGGCTGGCCGGGCTGGCCGGTGCGGAGGTGGCGCTGCGTACCGGCCGGGTGTTGCTGGGCTACCTGCCGGCGGCGGGGCTGTACGCCGCCGCTATCTACGTGGTCGGTCCGAACGCCGAACCGGCGGTCGCGCGACGTTGACGTTCGTCGCCGTCGCGGCGGTCGGCCTGGCGGTACCGGCGGGCGCGGCGGCGGCCGGCGGCGATCCGAGCGCCGACCTGGCCCCGGGGGTACGCGCGGCGGTGCGGCTCCGGCTCGCCGTCACCTCGGCGCTGGGGGTGGCCCTGGTCGTCGGGCTTGTCGCGCTGCTCGGCCCGGTGGTCGCCGCGCAGGTCGGCGGCCGGCCGGTGGACCCACGCCGGTACGTGGAGCCGCCGCAGGTGCAGTCGCTCGACGAGAACCCGTTGATCCGGATCTCCGGTTGGGCGCTGCATCCGGAGCAGAAGCTGCTCGACGTGAGCACGGCGCCGTCCGACGTCCCGGCCGGTGATGCCGCGCCGGCTGCCGACGGGAGCGACAGTCCGCGGATCCGGTTGGCGGTGCTCAGCGACTACGACGGCGTGACCTGGCGGGTCGGCGCGACATACCGCAACGCGGGGCGGATCCTGCCGCCCACCGCGCCGGCGCGGGACAACACGGTGCAGATCGTCCGGCAGCAGATCACCGTGGCGGAGCTGAGCGGTCGGCTGCTGCCCGCCGTGGCGACACCCCGGGAGGTCAGCGGCGCGCGGGTGGCGTACGACCCGGCGACCGGGACGCTGATCCGGCCGGAGGGGCTGACGGCGGGGCTGAGCTACACCGTGACCTCTGCCCGGGAGCGCCCGGACACCAACCTGTTGACCACCGCCAACGTGCCCGCCGGTGACGAGGTTGCCCGGGTGCTGCGGGTCGCCGACGGCGTGCCCGACACGCTGCGCCGGCTGGCCACACAACTCGCCGAGGAGAACGGCGCCCCGTACGCCCGCGCGTTGGCGATCGAGCAGTTCCTGGCCGAGCACTACCGGGTGGTGGCGGACGCGCCGAGCGGGCACGCGTACCCGAACCTGGGTTTCTTCCTCTTCGGACCGCGGGACGCCGGCGGGCAGGAGGGCACCTCCGAGCAGTTCGCGGCGGCTTTCGCGGTGCTCGGCCGACTCAGCGGGCTGCCGACCAGGGTGGTGGTGGGCTTCCGGTCCACCGGGCAGGGGCCGGTGCGGGCCGGTGACGCGTACGCCTGGCCGGAGGTGCTCTTCGACGGGCTGGGGTGGGTGCCGTTCGACCCGCTGCCCCGCCCGACCGACGAGCCGAGGCCGGTGGAGGAGGATTTCCGGTCGACGCCGGAGGAACCACCTCCGTCGGAGGCGCCGGCGCCCACCGTGGAGCCGACCGCCTCGCCGGAGCCGGTGGCCGCCCCGGACGGGCCGCCCGGGCAGGGTGGCGTTCCCACGCCGGTGCTCGTCGCCGGTGGCGGCGGTGGCCTGCTGCTGCTGGTGGGGGCGCTGCTGCTCACCCTGCTGGCGATGCGCCGCTCGCTCACCCGTGCCCGGCTCGTTCGGGGTGATCCCGGTCAACGCATCGCCGGCGCCTGGCGGGAGGTCACCGACGCGTTGCGGCTGGCCGGTCGGCCGGTCGGCGACGACCTGGCCGCCACCGAGGTGGCCGGGCAGGCCCGCCAGGCCCTGGCCGAGGCCCGGCACACCCCCGGCGGCGACCGGTCCACCTCGGACGGCGGCGCGGGGAGCGGCGGTGGACCCGGTGGTGACACGGGGGCGGGCGCCGCGAGCGCCGACGGTGTCGACGAGTTGGCGGCTCTGCTCAATCGGGCGGGTTTCGCCCCCGGTGCCGCATCGGCCGACGAGGCGGCCCGAGCCGTCGAGATGGCCACCGCCTACGTGGCCACGCTGCGCTCGGCGCGGCCCTGGTGGCGGCGCCTGCTCTGGTCCGTCCACCCGGGTCCGCTGCGCCACCGCCCGACCAGCCGCCACCCGCGGTGATCAAGAGCTGTGCGTCACCGCTGGACGTCTTCCTGACGCCAGCCTCTTGATCACCGATGCGGGCGGTTAGGGGGTTAGGCGGCGGATCAGCTTGCGCATGCCGGCCTGCCAGCCGTCCGGGTCCTCGGCGCGGCGGCGCGCGTAGTCGGCGACCTCCGGGTGCGGCAGGATCAGGAAACGCTCCTCGGCCAGCCCGGCGATGGCCGCGTCGGCGACCTGATCCGGGGTGAGCACCGCGCCGGAGGCGGCGATCACCCGAGCGCCGAGGTGACCCTCGACGATCCCATCGGCGAGCATCGGCGTGTCCACGCCCTGGGGGCACAGCGCGCTGACCCGGATGCCCCGGTCCCGGTAGGTGATGGCCAGCCACTCGGCGAACCCCACCGAGGCGTGTTTCGTCGCGGTGTACGCGGCGTCGCCCACCGCGGTCAGAACGCCCGCCGCCGAACAGGTGTGCAGCAGGTGGCCACCGCCGCGGGCCAGCATCCCGGGCAGCACCGCCCGGGCCGAGTAGACGTGGGCGAGCACGTTGACCCGCCACGCCCGGTCCCAGCCGGTGTCGTCGACCTCCACTCCCCCACCGGTGGTCACGCCCGCGTTGGCGCAGAACAGGTCGATGCGGCCGTACCGCTTCTCGGTGTCGGCGACCAGCGCGCGGACCTGGTCCTCGTCGGTGACGTCGAGGGCGGCGGCGTGTGCGACCGGGCCGATGCCCTCGGCCACCGCGGCGGCCGCGTCGGCGTCCAGGTCGGCGATCACCACGGCGGCGGCGCCCTCGGCGGCGAAGCGACGCGACAGGGCCGCCCCGATGCCGCCCGCGCCACCGGTGACCACCACGATCCGGTCGGTGAGGTTCACGTCGACGCTCCTACGGGCTCGATGCCCAACTGGGCGATGAGCGTGAGCAGCGCGGTCGCGCCGCCGGCGGTCACCTCCGGGGTGGGCAGCAGCGCGAAGACCGGAACGTCCACACCAGCGTCGACGTAGCGGCGCACCTGGGCACGGCATCGCTCCGGCGTGCCGTGCAGCACCAGCGCGTCGACCACCTCGTCCGGGACCGCGGCGCTGGCTCCGCGCCGGTCGCCCGCGGCCCAGGCCTCCCACATCGGCGCCAGCACCTCGTCGCGGCCGAGCCAGCGGTGGAACTCGGCGTACGCCGGGACGGTGAGGTAGCTGGTGATCAGTCGACGGCCCAGCGCTCGGGCGTACCCGGCGTCCTCGGTGGGGCAGACGAAGATCCGGGCGGCGACCTCGAAGCCGGCGCGACGCTCGCCCAGCTCGCCGAGGGCGCGCGGCACGTCGTCGGCGCTGAGCCAGTTGAGGATGACCCCGTCGGCCTCCGCGCCGGCCAGCCGGAGCATCCCGGGACGCAACGCGGCGAGCAGGATCGGCGGCGGCACGGCCGGCGGTCGTTCCAGCGTGAACCGCCGCACGGTGAAGGTGTCGTAGACCTCGTCGACGGTCTCGCCGCGCAGCGCGGCGCGCAGGAAACGCAGGACGTCGCGGGTACGCCGGAACGGCTCGTCGAAACGCACCGCGTTCCAGTCCCGTACGAGCACCGGCGAGGACGCGCCGATGCCGAGCGAGAACCGGCCCGGCGCGGCCTCGGCCAGCGCCGCCGCGCTCATCGCCAACAGGCCGGGGCCTCGGGTGAAGACCGGGGCGATGGCGGTGCCCAACCGCAGCCGGGGTTGCCAGGCCGCGGCGAGCGCCAGCGGGGTGAACGCGTCGGTACCGGCGACCTCGGACGACCACACGTCGGTGAACCCGGCCCGGTCGAGGGCCGCGTAGGCCGCGTCATGGTCGGCCAGCGCGATCCCGCCCAACGGCACCGTCATGCCCCATCGATTCGTCACCGATCGATCGTGCCCGTTGACGGGGTGCACGAGCAAGATCCCCGTACTGGGCAGAATCGCCGGTTTCCGGCCGTGCGCGCCAGCGGAGGGTGCTACGACTTCGAGGTGGACCGGACCGACGACGCAGGCCGCTGAGCGTGGGTTCCCGGGCGACGGGTCACCTGGGGCCGGTACCGGCGGCGGCAGAGCCGGGCCGGGCCACCTTCCTGGAACTCTTCTTCGACCTGGCCTACGTCTTCGCGCTCACCCGCATCTCCGCGCGCGCGCTCGAGGATCTGAGCAGTGGGCCGGCTCGGGAGAGCATCTGGGCGGCGGTCACCGGCGGCGGCAAGACGCTGCTGTTGCTGCTCGCGCTCTGGTCGGTCTGGCAGGGCACCACCTGGACGACCAGCCGGTACGACCCGTACCGGATTCCGTTGCAGAGCGTGGTGCTGACCGCGCTGGTGTCCGGGATGGTGATGGGGGTGGCGATCCCCCGGGCGTTCGGCCAGACCGGGTTGATGTTCGCGGTGGCGTACGTGGTCACGCAGGTGTCCCGACCGGTGGTCCTGTCGATGGCGTTCGGAGCGCGCCCGTACCGCTGGCTGAAGGTGCGCATGGCGCTGGTGTCCGCGGTCACCGGGGTGCTGTGGATCGGCGGGGCGCTGCTGGCCACGAACGCGCAGGTGCTGTTCTGGACGGCGGCGTTGGTCATCGAGTACGCGCTCGCCCGGTTCGGCTGGCCGGTGCCCGGGCTGGGCCGGTCGACGGTCTCGAAGTGGGAGGTCGCCGGGGAGCACCTGGCCGAGCGGTACCAGCAGTTCTTCCTCGTCGCGTTGGGTGAGACCCTCCTGGTGGCCGGTCTCACCTACAGCAAGGGGCCGTACGAGTCGGGGCACGCCTGGGCGTTCGCGCTGGCCCTGGCTACGTCGATCATGCTGTGGCGGATCTACGTCCAGCGTGCCGGGCAGCTCCTGGGCGAGGCGGTGATGAAGGCCCGGCACCCCGCGACCACCGGCCGCTCGGCGGCCGACACCCATCTGGTCATGGTGGTGGGCCTGGCCGCGACCGCGATCGGCTACGAGCTGATCATCGAGCACCCGCTGGACCGGATCCCCGGGACGTGGCTGGCCATGGTGCTGGGTGGGCCGGCGCTGTTCCTGGCCGGCCGGGCCCGCTTCGAGTACGAGGTGTTCGGCCGGGTCTCCCCGTCCCGGTGGATCGCCATCCTGGTGCTGGCGGCGGCGGCCGTGCCGCTGCTGCACCTGCCCGGACTGGCCGCCACCGCCGTGGCGGCGCTGAT
>NZ_JAEVHM010000272.1 GCF_016802865.1 Micromonospora parastrephiae
CCGGCGCGTCGACTCACCGGCGACGGTGCCGGCCGACGCGCCGCCCGCGTGGTCGCCGTGCAGCAGCAGCACCCGCACCGAGCCCCAGGGGACCGGCGTCGGGGTGGCCTGCGTGGCGGCGGCGAAGCCGACCACCCGGTCCAGTACGCCCAGCCCGGCGCCGGGCACGTCCAGCGTGGCCAGACGGTCGACCGCCTGCGGGCCGGTGTACTCGTCGGCATCGGAAGTTCCATGCCCGGCTGGATGACGAGCCCGGTGGCCACCATCGGCAGCGCCATGGTGGGCGCGGCCCAGGGGTTGCCGGCCTCCTGGTTCGGGGCGACCGGTGCCGGGTGGGTCAGCACGTCCGGCAGCTGCACCTCGGGGGTGGGCTCGGTGTCGGTGTCGGCCGGGCTCGACGGAACCGGACGGGACCCGACCCGCGCCGTCGCGGGCACCGCCGGCACGACGGTGTCGGTCGGCTTCAGCCACACCGGCTGGCCGGCGACCACCAGCGCCACGGCGTCGCAGGCGTCGGCGACCGCACGGTTCGCCGCACCCAGCGCGTCGGTGAACGCCCGACCCAGCGGCGTGGTCGGCACCAGCGACAGCCCCACCTCCGGGCTGACCAGCACCACCCGCGCCGAGCAGGTGCGGATCGCCTCGGCCAGTTCGGCGATCGTCGCCACGTCGTCGGCGGGCTGGTGGTCGGGGTCGAGCAGCACGGTAACCCAGCCGCCCAGGTCGTCCACGAGCAGCGTCTCGTTGGGCTCGGCGGACGCGAGCACGTCGGCCAACCGGCGTGGGTCCTCGGCGGTCTCCTCGGTGCTCCAGCTGCCCGGCCGGCGGGCGCGGTGCGACGCCAGCCGCGTCGCCCACTCGGTGTCCTCCGGGTCGCCCTCCGGCGCGGTGGCGAGGTAGCGGACCACCGGCGCGTCGGTGACCAGGGACTCGGCGAACTCCGACTTGCCGGACCGGGTACCGCCGAGCACCAGGACCGTGTTCCACCCGTCAACGGACATGCCCGTACCTTAAGGCCGACCGGGGTCGCCCTGCCTGCCGGCCCGGCGCTCCCGGTCGGTCAGTCGCAGTGCTCGAAGCCGCTGCCGTAGCTCCCCGGCCGCGGCGCCGCCCCACTTCACGCACGCGCCGGGGGCGCTGGCCCGTACCGGCCCCGCGTAGTAGTCGAAACACCCGCTGTCGGTGCTGCGCGCCGAGGGGGATTGATCAACCCTTGGGTCGGCGGCGGGGGCGAGCGAGCGGCCGTCGGGCCCGGGGCCGACTACGCTGGCGAGGGTTCGTCCCACGGGGACTTCAGCGGCGAGGGGAGACGCGGCATGGCGTGGAGCTGGCGGTACGAGGGCACGGACGGCCAGACGGTCGAAGGACCGGCGGAGTCGTTCGGCAGCCAGGCCGACGCCGAATCCTGGATCGGTCAGTCCTGGCGGGAGCTCGCGGCGTCCGGCGTCACCTCGGTCGCGCTCGTCGAGGACGACCGGGTGGAGTATCGGATGAGCCTGCTGCCCACGGCCGAATGATGGGCTACGACCGGCCGGGCGCCGACGGGCTGGTGCTCGGCGTGCCCAGGGCGGCGTTCAGGCCCAGCCCGGTCTTCCTCGGCCTGGTCGCGCTCTTCGCGGTCAGTGGCGTGCTGACCTGGAACGGCTACGGCAACGTCCGCTTCGACGTGTTCCTGTTCGTGGTCTCCGGTTGGTTGGTCTCGCTCTGCCTGCACGAGTACGCCCACGCGGTGGTCGCCTACCGTGCCGGCGACCGGGACATCGCCCACCGCGGCTACCTGACGCTCAACCCGTTCAAGTACACCCACCCGCTGCTGTCGATCGTGCTGCCGGTGGTGGTGGTGCTGCTCGGCGGCATCGGCCTGCCCGGCGGCGCGGTGTGGGTGGACCGGCACGCCATCCCGGGGCGGCTGCGGCACACCCTGGTCAGCCTCGCCGGCCCGGCGACCAACGTGCTGTTCACGTTGCTGCTGGTGCTGGCGGTGCGGCTCGGAACGCAGTCGGGCGGCACGGTGGAGTTCTGGGCCGGGGTGGCGCTGCTGGCGTTCCTCCAGCTCACCGCCAGCGTGCTCAACCTGCTGCCGGTGCCCGGCCTGGACGGCGGCAACATGATCCAGCCGTGGCTCAACCCGCAGTGGCGGCGGATGTACGACCTCTTCGCCCCGTACGGCTTCCTGCTGCTCTTCGCGCTGCTGTGGAACCCGCGCATCGGTGGCTGGTTCTTCGACGCGGTATTCGCGGTCGGCGACCTGCTCGGCCTGCCGTCGTGGCTCTACGCGGCCGGTCTCGACCTGATCCGCTTCTGGCAGAGCTGACCTGACCGGTCCGTCGGCGCACCTGCGCGCCGACCGGACCGGGCCGGCGTCAGGGACGCTGCGCGGGAGACTCGGTCTTCGCCGGGTCCCGTTCGGTGACCGGCTCGACGATCTCGTCGATCGCCTTGAGCAGCTCGGCGTCGAGCTTCACCCCGGCCGCCTTCACGTTGTCGTGCACCTGCTCGGGGCGGGATGCGCCGATGATCGCGGAGGAGACGTTCGGGTTCTGCAGGACCCACGCCACGGCGAGCTGGGCCATGCTCAGCCCGGCCTGCTCGGCGATGGGCTTGAGCTGCTGCACCCGGGTCAGCACGTCGTCGTTCATGAACCGGGAGATGAAACCCGCGCCGGACTTCTCGTCGGTGGCACGGGAACCGGCCGGCGGCGGCTGCCCCGGCAGGTACTTGCCGGAGAGCACGCCCTGCGCCATCGGCGACCAGACGATCTGCCCGATCCCCAGCTCCTCGCTGGCCGGCACGACCTCGGTCTCGATGACCCGCCACAGCATCGAATACTGAGGCTGGTTGGAGACCAGCGGGATGTGCAGCTCCCGGGCGAGCGGGTGCGCGGCGCGCAGCTGCTCCGCCGTCCACTCGGAGACCCCGATGTAGTGCGCCTTGCCGGAGTGCACGACGTCGGCGAACGCCTCCATCGTCTCCTCCAGCGGCGTGCTGTAGTCGTACCGGTGGGCCTGGTACAGGTCCACGTAGTCGGTACGCAGCCGGCGCAGCGAGCCGTTGATCGACTCCATGATGTGCTTGCGGGACAGGCCACGGTCGTTGCGGCCCGGCCCGGTCGGCCAGTAGACCTTGGTGAAGATCTCCAGGCCCTCGCGGCGCTCGTCCTGCAGCGCCCGGCCGAGCACGTCCTCGGCTCGGGTGCCGGCGTACACGTCGGCGGTGTCGAAGGTCGTGATCCCCGCGTCCAGGGCGGCCCGGACGCAGGCGAACGCGGCGTCCTCTTCAACCTGCGAACCGTGGGTGATCCAGTTGCCGTACGAGATCTCGCTGACCATCAGGCCGGAACGGCCCAGGTGTCGGAATTCCATGTCCCGACCCTAGCTCCGGTGGATCAACATCGCCGAACGGCGACTCAGAGCACCGGATTCGCGTCGGTGAGTAACCGGTCGATCTCCGCGAGGACCGCGGCCCGGTCGCGGTGCACCGGGTCGATCAGCGGCTCACCCCGCCGGTCCAGCGCGCCCCACCGGCCCGTGGGGCTGCCGACGAGGAACGCCACCGGGTGGATGACCAGCATCGGATGCGCTGGCGGCACCAGCACCGCCCCGGTGCGGTCCACCACGCCGCGCCGACCCGCCACGTCGACGACGGCGAGGCCCTCGTCGGTGAACCCGTCGACCTGCTCGCCATCGGCCAGCTCCGTGTTGAAGCCGTGGTAGCGGGTGGGCACCACGATCCGGCCGTTCCGGTCGACGGCCCCCCACCCCTCCCGCCGCACCGCGGCCACACCACGCCGGAACGGGCGCACGTCGGCGAAGTTGGGCGGCACCTGCACCGCGCCGGTCGCGTCGATGGCCGTCCAGCCGCCGTCGCCGACCACCCACGCCAGGCCGTCGCTGAACGGGCGCGCCATCCGGTACGACGGCGGGATCACCGTCGTACCGAGCAGGTTGATCAGCGACCACCGGTCGGTGTCCGGGCGGCGCACCCAGGCCAGCCCGTCGTGGAACGGCTGCACCTCCGCGTACCGGGCGGGGATGACCAGGTCACCGTCCGGGTCGGTGTACCCCCACAACGGTCCGTCCTGGCCCGGCATCGGGGGCCGGTCGCGGTCGAGGATGTCGTCCCGACTCCGGGGGTACGGCCCGAAGCCGTCCGCCGACGCGCGGGCGGTGACCGCGTCGAGGGCCACCCGGATCCGGTCCAGCAGTTCGGCGTCGCCGGCGCCGCGCAGGTCGAGTGCCCGCTCGAAGTGGTGGCAGGCCTCCATCAGCCGCCCCTGGTCGTAGCAGGACCGTCCGGCGTGCTCGTGCAGGGCGGCCCGCAACCGGTCGGGCAGTTCGATCGAGTTCGCCCGGGCGAACAGCAGGTCGGCCTCGGGGAAGTCGCCGCGCCAGCGCAGCACGTGGGCCAGCCGGGCCTGGGCGAGCGCGGTCCGGCGCAGCTCGCCGGTGGCCTCGGCGTACGTGAGGGCGAGCCGACCGTCGGCCAGCGCGTCGTCCAGTTCGCCGAGGATCCGGGAGGTCACCGCCCGCAGGCTGAGCAGCCGCGCCCGTGTCCGGTTGTCGACGGCCGAGCCCAACTTCCCGGTCAGCCGCCGCCGGATGGCCCGCAGCTCGTCCGGCTCGGTCAGCTCCTCGCGCAGGGTGACCGGGTCCAGCCGCCAGCGGTACGCCGCCAGGACCTGCTCCGGGTCGCCCTCGTCGCCCAGCGACGGCCGGGTCGGTTCCGGCGGGGTGGCGGTGGCGCGGGCACGACGTGTTCTCCCCGGGCGACCCGGCCCGCGGCCCGGGAACGGCCAGCGCCGGCACGCCGGATACGGGGACGCCGGAGACAGGTGCGCCGGAGACAGGTGCGCCGGATACGGGCGTCGTCGAGGCGGGTGGTGCGGAGACGGGTGCCGACGGTGTGGACGCGGGTGGTGCGGAGACCGGTCCGGATGGGAACGGCGGCGCGGACACGGGTGGTGCCGACACGGGTGGTGCGGATACGGGTGGTGCCGCCGACACCGGTGGTGCGGACACGGGCGGTGCCGACATGGGCGGTGCCGCCGACACCGGTGGTGCGGAGACGGGCGGTGCCGCCGACACCGGCGGCGCGGGCGCTTCCGGGTCGGGCCACTCCGCGTCGTGGTCGGGCGGGACGGAGGCGGCCTCGGCTGCCGGACCGTGCTCGTCCGACACCGGCGCGACGGAGGCTGGGCCGCTGCCCCGGGATCGGCGGCGTCCGTCGGAGCGCGAAAGACGTCGGGGGTGCGGTCGGCAGGCCCGGGATCGGATCCGGTGTGCTGGTGGGGCGGCGTGACACCCGGCATCCCGGAGACCGGGCGTGCCGGTGGGGCGGACACCGGCCCGAGTGCTGTCGGTCCGCCTGCGGTTTCTCCGCGTGCGGCGTCGTCGTCGCGCCAGGGATCGCCGTCGACATCCCCGGCCGGCGGCGCGGAGACCGGCCCGGCGGCGCCGCCACGTCGGGAGGTGCCGAAACGGGTCGCGCCGGCGGTGCGGAGACCGAGGCCGCGGGTGGAGCGGGGACCGGGGCCGCGGGCGTGCCGAGACCGGTCGCGCGGGCGGCGCGGG
>NZ_JAEVHM010000273.1 GCF_016802865.1 Micromonospora parastrephiae
GGCCGCACCGGTCCGGGCCGGCCGGCCGCCGAGACGCCGGGCCGCCGGCTGGCCGGTGACGCCGACACCGGGGCCGTCGTGCCGGCGACCGAGGGCCCGGGCTGGCGGTCGCTGGACGTGGGCTCGCCGTTCGACTACGCGCGGCAGGGCATCCTGTACGTCGCCGCGCACCTGCCCCGGCCCAGCGTGTCCGGGCTGCCCGAGGCGGCCGGCGAGGAGCTGCTCGGGCTGGTCGAGGCGCTCGGTGGTCGTACTCTCGGGTTGTTCTCCTCCCGGCGGGCCGCGCAGCAGGCGGCGGAGCTGTTGCGCGCGCGGACCGACCTGCCGGTGCTGTTGCAGGGCGAGGAGGCGTTGCCGCTGCTGGTCCGCCGGTTCCGCGAGGAGCGGTCGAGCTGTCTGTTCGGGGTGATGTCGCTTTGGCAGGGGGTGGACGTGCCGGGCGACGCCTGCCAGCTCGTGGTCATCGACCGGCTGCCCTTCCCTCGGCCGGACGAGCCCCTCGCGGCGGCCCGCGCGGCGGCCGTGGACGCGGGCGGTGGCTCGGGTTTCGCCGCGGTCAGCGTGCCGATCGCGGCGGTGCGGCTGGCCCAGGGGGTGGGTCGGCTGATCCGGGCGACCGGTGACCGGGGAGTTGTCGCGGTGCTCGACTCCCGGCTGGAGACCGCCCGGGGCTACGGCCCGTTCCTGCGTCGCTCGCTGCCGCCGTTCTGGTACACGACCCGCCCCGAGGTGGCCCGCGGCGCGCTACAACGCCTCGCCGGCTCCTGACGCCGCTGCCGCGCTGGGCCTCCGCACCCGACCCCACGCCGGCATTCCTCCCCCGCTCGGGGCCAAGATCGTGCAAAGACAAGGAAACAGTGGCCTGCCAGCTGGGGGAGGCCAGTGTCCAGGATCGAGCGTGATCCAGCCGGCGGCGCCGGCAGTCGTGCCCGTGCGGCGCGGCTCTAGGGGGCCTGCGCGGCGACGACCACGGCGTCGGGCGGGGTGTCCGGGACCCTTCGGGCGGCAAGCCGGCGGACCGCGGTGTTCAGCACCGCGATGAGCGGCACGGACACCAGCGCGCCGGTGATGCCGGCGAGTACGACGCCGGCGGCGATGCCGATGATCACCGCGAGTGGGTGGAGCGCGACCGCCCGTCCCATGATCAGCGGTTGGAGGATGTGGCCCTCCACCTGCTGCACGCCGATCACCGCTCCGAGAATGATCAACGCGGTGACCGGGCCGCTGTCGACCAGCGCCACCAGCACCGCCACGCCGCCGGAGAGCGCCGCACCGACGATCGGGATGAACGCGCCGAGGAAGACCAGCGCGGCCAGCGGGAAGGCGAACGGAACGTCGAAGATGACCAGGAAGATGCCGATGCCGACCGCGTCGATGAAGGCCACCAGAACGGTCGCTCGGACGTAGGCGCCGAGCGTGTGCCAGGAGGCGCGGCCGGCGTCGTCGACCTTCCATCGGGCCGCCACCGGCAGCAGCCGGACCAGGAAGCGCCAGATGCGGTTGCCGTCGCGCAGGAAGAAGAACGTCGCGAAAAGCACCAGGAGCGTGCCGGTCAGCACCTCGGCCAGCGTCGCGGCGGTGCTCAGCGCTCCGCTGGTGAACTTCGACGTGTTGTCGTTGATCCAGGCCTGCGCCTCGTCGATGTAGCGGTCCAGCTGGGTGTCGGAGAGGTGCAACGGGCCCGTCTTCAGCCAGTTCTGGATCTGCCGGACGCCCTCGGACGACTTCTGGCTCAACTCCGGGACGCCACGGATGAACTCGTTGACCACCAGGGTGAGCGTGCCGATCACCGCGGCCAGACCGCCGACCAGCACCACCGCGGTCGCCAGCGAGCGGGGCAGTCGAGCGCGCAGCAGCCAGCCCACCGCCGGCGCGAGCAGCGCCGAGAGCAGCAGCGCGATGGCCAGCGGAATAATCACGATCTTGATGGTGCCGACGATCCGCAGCAGTGCCCAGGCCACCACCCCGATCACGATCAACCGCCAACACCAGGCGGCGGCGATCCGCAGCCCGTGCGGCACGTCGGCGTCGTCCCGACTGGAGGTGGAGGTGTGCAGGTCGACCGGAGGTTCCGCACCGACGACCGTGGCGCTGGGCGGAGCGACCGGCCCCGGCGCGGCGGGCGAGGCCACCCGGGCCGGCTCCGAGGCGTCGCCAGGCGTGTCCCGGTCGGCGCGAACCGACTCCCTGCTCGACTGGTAGGCGCGGCGGAGCCGCCCGCGTACCCGCTCGAAGCGGCTCAAGCGCACCTCCTGGCAGAAGAACCGGTCCGCCCACGGCGACAGGTCGGACAGCATACGTCCGTTCCCGACACCGTAGGGCAGTTCCGCCACACATTGCCCCCACGACCACGGGCGTAACCACCGGCGGCCCACCGTCGGCGACACGGTAGCGTCTGCGTCGTGACCGCCGACCAGGATCTCGACGCCGGCCTGCCGATCCGCCTCCTGCACGACCGCGTGCTGGTCCGGATGGAAGGCGGTGAGGGCGAGCGCCGCTCCACCGCCGGCATCGTCATCCCGGCGACCGCAGCGGTGGGCAAACGCCTCGCGTGGGCCACCGCCGTCGGAGTGGGGCCGAACGTCCGCGCCATCGTCTCCGGCGACCGGGTGCTCTTCGACCCGGACGACCGCTCCGAGGTCGAGCTGCACGGCCGCGGCTACGTGCTGCTGCGCGAGCGGGACGTGCACGCCGTGGCCGCCGAGCGGGTCGAGACCGACTCCACCGGCCTCTACCTGTAGACGCGCCTCCCCCCGCCGCACGCCGTTTGCCGCGCCCCACGAGGGGAAGCCATCCGGCGACCGTGGCCCTGGGGAGGGACGATGCCGGTATTCGTGAAGAAGCTGTTGGCCTGGGGCAGCGTCGCGTTCCTGATCTACTTCATGGCGTTCCGACCGGATGGCGCCGCGCAGATGTTCAAGGCGATCGGCGCCGCGTTGATCGCGATGGCCCAGGGCCTCGGTGACTTCCTCACCACCCTCATGACCTGAGGGCCGTCAGGGTTGACCGGGCGTCCACGGCCCCGCCGGCCGCAGACCGGGCCAGCCGGGCGGGGCGTGCCCCACCGGAGGCGCGGGCGGCGCCGGAGTCAGCACCACCGGGATCGGCACCACCGGCTCGTCCGGCGCATCCACCGCACGCTGCGTGCCGTCCGGGAAGCGCAGGTGGTAGCGGCTGCCGTCCCAGACCCCCGCCGGAGCCTGCGGGTCCCGACCCACGAAGAACGACCGGTACGCGGTGATCGCCTCCAGCAACTCCCGCTCCTCCCGGGCGGACCGCTCCTGGTCGGCGGGCTTACGGTCCAGGCCGCGCAGCGTCCCGTCGCGCAGCAGCGCCAGCCGGGTCGCGGCGAACTGGTACCCCCGCATCGCCCGCAGACCGGCATCACCCGCGACCCGGCGTGCCCAGCTGCGGGCCGCGTGCCGGCGGCCGAGGCTGCTCAGCGCGGCCACCTCGGGCGGGGTCAGCCAGCCGGCGCGTACGTAGTCCGGCAGCGTCCGCTCGGTGAGCCGCCCCTCCCAGGCGCGCAGCCACACCGCCAGTCCCACCATGGCGAAGAAGACCGGCACCATGAGCCCCAGGAAGCCGTACAGCATGATCACCGCCTCACCGGTGGCCTGCGTCAGCGTGGGCAGCAGGTTCCAGGTGCCGTGCAGCATCATCGCCAGCAGCAGACCGGCGACCGGCGCGAGCACCCGGACCCGCCGGTCGGCCGTCCGGGCCGCGACACCCAGCCCCACACCGGTCATCGAGGTGAAGAGCGGATGGGCGAACCCGAACAGCAGGATCCGCACGATGAAGATGGCGATGACCTGCTGGGTGCCCGTCGCGGGGCCATACCGGTCGGCGCCGGCCGCGTAGCCGTACCCGCCCAGGTAGAGGATGTTCTCCACCATGGCGAAGCCCACCGCGGAGAGCCCGCAGTAGACCAGGCCGTCGGTGATCCCCGACCACTCACGGCGGCGGAACACCAGAAGCAGGATCGGGCCGAGCGCCTTGGTCAGCTCCTCGATGAACGGCGCCACCAGCACGCCGGTGAGCGCGGCCGGCAAACCCCAGTCGGCGAAGCGGCCGGCGGCGAACTCGTTCACGGTCAGTGAGGCGGCCGTGGCGACGAACGCCCCCCAGGCGAAACAGAAGATCAGGTACTTCAGGGGTTCCGGCTCGTACCGGTCCAGCCAGAGGAAGCAGGCGACCAGCACCGGCACCGGCAGGATGGCGGCCACCACCCCGATGAGCAGCGCCTGGAGCCCCAGCGACTGGCCGAGCTTGAAGACCATGAACGCCGCGCACCCGGCGATGAACAACGCCACCCCGGCCAGCGCCAGGAACCGCCAGACCTTGCTGCGCGCCGGCATCCGGGGCGCCTCGCCGGTGGACGGATCCGCGGGCACGGGCGGCGGCGACGGCGGGGGTGAACCGGGCGGGGTGTCGGCCATGCGGTCAGCGTAGCCATCCGCCGCCGGCTGGTCCGGTCGCATCGGCAGCCGCTATGCTGCCGGCAGGTCACGAGCGCCAGCGTCAAGCCCCGGCTTGCTGGCCGGCAACCCTCGTCGAGTTCGCGGTGGGGTGCCCCGGGTGATGACCGGGCCCAGCCCGATCGGTGTGCTGGGCAAGCGCGGACCCCGTCCCGATGTCGCACCCGGGGTCCCTGACCCCGGAGGTTCCGGCGTGTCCGTCACTCTCGTACCCTCGCTGCCCGCCCTGCCCACCGCGCCGCTCGACGTGCTGGGCGTGCCCGGCGAGATCAACCTGGACTACGCGGCCAGCGCGCCGTGCGCGCGGGCCGCGGCCGACGCGGTGACCGAGCTGCTGCCCTGGTACGCCAGCGTGCACCGGGGCGCGGGAGCGCTGTCGCGGCGCTGCACGCTGGCCTACGAGAAGGCCCGGCAGACGGTCGGCGACTTCTTCGGTGCCCGCCCCGAAGACCACGTGATCTTCACCCGGAACACCACGGACGCGCTCAACCTGCTGGGCCGGGCGTTGCCCGCCGGCACCACGGTGGTCACGTTCGCCGGCGAGCACCACGCGAACCTGCTGCCCTGGCCGCGCGGCTCGGTACGGCTGCCGGTGCCCACCGACCCCGCCGGGGCGGTACGCGCCCTCGCGGCCGCCCTGGCCGAGCTGCGCCGGGACAGCAACCCGGCGCTGCCGGTGCTGGTGTCGGTCACCGGGGCCAGCAACGTGACCGGCGAGCTGTGGCCGGTCGCGGAACTGGCCCGGGTGGCCCACCGGCACGGGGCCCGGATCGCCCTCGACGCCGCGCAGCTCGCCCCGCACGCACCGGTAGACCTGCTCGCGCTCGACGTGGACTACCTCGCCGTCTCGGGCCACAAGCTGTACGCGCCGTTCGGCGCGGGCGTGCTGATCGGTCGGGCGGACTGGCTGGACTCGGCCCCGCCGTACCTGGCCGGTGGCGGGGCCACCAGCCGCGTCGGCCCGGCAACCCATGACGTGACCTGGGCGACGGGCCCGGCGCGCCACGAGGGCGGCACCCCGAACCTGCTCGGCGCGGTGGCGCTGGCCGCGGTGTGCACGGCGCTGGCCGGC
>NZ_JAEVHM010000274.1 GCF_016802865.1 Micromonospora parastrephiae
GGCCCACCCCCCGGGCGCGGCGGGACCCGGCTGACCCAGACGGTGGCCGGCTCGGCCGGCCACGCCCCCCGGCGCACCCCGCCGGGGCGCCGGACCTCACCACCACCACATCCCGGTCGCACCATCGCAGAAAAGGGGGATCGCCGTGAACGATCTCTTCACCTGGGGGGCCCTGGGCAGCCTCGCCGGCGCGAGCGCCGCCACGCTGCTGGCCACCAACGTCATCGGCGGGCTGATCGGTCCCAGCGGGGACAAGGCCCGCAAGTGGATCGCCATCGGTATCGCGCTGCTGTTGTCCTACGTGACCGCCGCGTTCGCCGACGAGGCCGGCGGCGAGAAGTGGGTCATCGCGTTCTTCAACGCCTTGGTGATCTTCTCGGCGGCGCTGGGCGTCAACCAGTTCCCGCCGGGCAACCGACAGGCGACGCCGACCCAGGTCGCCGGCGGTCGCGAGCCCCGTGTCTTCCGCTCGTGGGTCTGAGAGGTGACGTCATGATGTTCGGAATTCTCAGCGCGGCGGTCCAGGTCGGCGTCGGCGCCGTCCTCGGCCTCCTGGCCGGCGGCCCGGTCGGCCTGCTCATCGGCGCCGTCGTGGGCCTGCTGGTCGGCGCGGTCTTCGGCTGGGCGGTGGCCTCCGCCGGGGTGTACGCGGCGGACGCGCGGGGCATGTTCCTCTTCGTCGTCGACCACACCTGGAGTCTGCTGAACACGGTCGTCGGCGCCATCTACCTGGCCGTGCACCTGATCTTCGGGCACTCGCTGGACCGACCCACCTCACTGGGCAGCGGCCGGGTCAGCGTGGTGGAGGGCGTCTCACCCCGCTACGCCACCACCATCGGCACCGTCTGCGCCGGCTCCAACTCCGGCATCCAGCGACACGAGGACGTGCACATCTTCCAGGCGCGCCTGCTCGGGCCGCTCTACATCCCGCTGGTGCTGGCGAACTACGTGCTGTTCACCATCGCCCCGGTGTGGCTGCTCTACCACGACCACACCAACGCCCCGATCAACAGGTTCACCCGCTACTTCGAGATCGGCGTCTACCCGCACGTGTGGAACGAGGCCATCGCGTACCGGATCCAGGGAACGCCGCCGCGATGACCACCGACGGGCGCGGACCGATCGAGACGGCCACCACCGCGCTGGCCACCTGGCTGGCCGGCGCGGCGGGGCAAGCCGTCCCGATCGGCCCGCCCCGCACCGGCGGCGACGCCGACGGGCTCACCCTCTGGCCACTGGAGCTGCGCCCGGCCCGGCAGACCCGCTCCAGCGGCGCGGTCCGCGAGCCGTACCGGTTCACGATCCGCTACCTGCTCTGCGTGACCGGGCCGGCCGGGTTGGACCGCCTCGACCGGGTGCTCACCGCCGCGACCAGCGACGGCAGCTACCCGGTGGTGCTGGAGGCCGGCGACGCCACACTGTGGACGGCGTTCGGCGCCGCACCCCGCCCGGCGCTGCTGATCGACGTGCCGGCACAGGTGGACCACCCGACCCCGGCCGCGCCACCGGTGCTGCGACCGCTGCGGCTGCGGCAGCTCGGGGTACGCACCCTCGCCGGCCGGGTGGTCGGCCCCGAGGACCAACCACTGGCGGCGATGCGCGTCGAACTCCCCGGCAGCCCGTCGACCACCCACACCGACTCCGACGGTCGGTTCCTCATCGTCGGCGTCCCGCACGATCCCGAACACCCCGCACCGGTACGGCTGCGACTGGCCGGACGAGGGCTCGTGCTCACCGCCGACGTCGACGCGGACGAGGACGACATCGTCATCGTCTGCGCGCCACCGACCCACTGACGCCCACCCGCACAGGAGGACCGATGCCCAGTTACTTCTCCCCCGGCATCTACGTCGAGGAGGTCCCCAGCGGCGCCCGACCCATCGGACCGGCGAGCACCAGCATCGCCGCGTTCGTCGGCGTCGCCCCGGACCGCGGCGCTCACCTGGGCAAGGCGGTACCGGTCAACAACTGGACCGAGTTCCTCCGGCTCTTCGCCGGCGGAGACCAGGTGGAGAGCACCCCGCTGGCCCGGGCGGTCTTCGGCTTCCTCGACAACGGCGGCGCACGCTGCTGGGTGGTCAACGTCGGCGACGGCGGCGCGATCACCGGCACCGGGCAACGACGCGGCGGCCTGCAACTGCTGGAGGCCATCGACGAGATCTCCATCATCGCCGCGCCCGGCTTCCACGACGTGGTGGCGCACGAGGCGCTGCTGAGCATGGCCGAGCGCACCCGCACCATGGTCGCGATCTGCGACCCGGCGCCCGACATCGACGACATCTCCGCGTTGACCCGCGTCGCCACACCGTCGTCCGGCAAACCACCGAAACCCGCCGAGGGTACGGGCGGCGCCGCTGCCGGCTCCGGCGCTGCCGGCCCCGGCGGCACGGAGGGGGCGGCGTACCGGCCCCGGCAGTCCGAGTTCGGCGCCTTCTACTACCCGTGGCTGCGGGTCCGCGACCCGATCAGCGGGGAGCTGGAACTCACCCCGCCGAGCGGGCACCTGGCCGGCATCTGGGCCCGCACCGACGCCCTGCGCGGCGTCCACAAGGCCCCGGCCAACGAACCCGTACGCGGCGCCGTCGACCTGGGCTACCTGGTCACCCGACCCGAACACGACGTGCTCAACCCCAAGGGCGTCAACGTGATCCGCTACTTCGCCGGCGAGGGCATCCGCGTCTGGGGTGCCCGTACCCTCGCGGCGGAGGCCAGCGAGTGGCGCTACCTCAACGTGCGGCGGCTCAGCATCGCCATCGAACAGGCCATCGCCAACGGCACCCGCTGGATGGTCTTCGAGCCCAACGACTTCACCCTCTGGCGCTCGATCCGCCGCGACATCGGGGCGTTCCTGACCCGGGTGTGGCGCGACGGCGCGCTGCTCGGACGCAGCCCCGAGGAGGCGTTCTTCGTCAAGTGCGACGAGGAGACCAACCCGCCGGACGTCCGCGACGCGGGCATGGTGATCGCCCACATCGGCATCGCCGTCGTCAAGCCGGCCGAGTTCGTGGTGTTCAAGCTGAGCCAGTGGGCCGGCGGCACCGAGACCGAGACGATCGGAGGCTGACATGCCCACCACGGCCGCCCCGCAACCCGGCGCACCGGTCGACCCGTACCGGGCGTACAACTTCAGGCTGCTCATCAACGGCGTCACCAACGGCCACTTCACCGAGATGAGCGGACTGGAGGTGAACATTCCCGGCCAGCCGTACCGGGAGCACGGCGTCGGCCGGATGCGGATGGTGCCGGGCCAGGCGGAGTACGAGCCGGTGACCCTGCACTTCGGGCTCACCGCGTCCCGGGAACTGTGGGACTGGGTCAACGCCACCGCCCAGGGCACCGTCAACCGCCGCAACGTCTCGGTGGTGCTGCTCGACTCGGTGGGCACCGCCGAGGTGCTGCGGTGGAACTTGATCGACGCCTGGCCCACCCGATGGCGTGGGGCGCATCTCAACACGCTCGGCCACGAGATCGCCATCGCGTCGCTGACCCTGCGCTACGAGGGCCTGGAGCTGGAGACCGGCGGTGCCACCGCGCCGAGCCCCGCGTAGCTGGCTGGCCCACCGGCTGCGCTCGGCGGCCGGGGCGGTGCAGCGCCTCGCCGGGCGGATCGACGACACCGGCGTACCTCCGACGCGGCTGGCGGACGTGCCGCGTCGCTTCGGGGAGCCGCCACAGCACTGGCTGGACGTGGTCGCCGCACACGCCCCCGGTCTGCTGCGCGAACTGGACCTCGGCCCGCCGTCGGCCGGTGACGGGGGCTCGCACGACGATCGCCTCGGTGGGTCCGAGGCCGGTGACGCGGCTCCGACCGCGCAGGACGGAGCGGATCCGTGGTCCATGGTGGGTCGACCCGGCGTTCCGGCCGAGGTGTCCCGGCCCACTGTCGGCGCGGGCGGGTCCCGTCCCGCCGGCACGGGTGGCCGGCGCGGCGATGCCACCGGCGCGGGTGGCCCGGACGGGGCCGCTCAACACGGCGGTCGTGGCACAACTGGCCCGCGGGCATCGGGTACGCCGATCGGCTCCGGAACCGTGGGCCGCTCGGGAACGTCGGGCGGCCGTGGACCGGCGGGCAGCCTCGGGACGGCGGGCGTGGCGGACGGCGTCGGAGGGCCGGAGATCGACAACGCCGGGGCGGTCGGCGACGACGCCCCCTCCGACACGACGGAAGCCGCTCGCGGGCACGACGCGGGGACGGTCCCGGGTACGGGCCAACCGGGAGCGGAACGGATCCCGGAGGGCCGGCGGTCTGGACGGGGGGAGGCCCCGGCGTCGGCCGCGACGACGCGACAGGGTGTGCGCGACGACGCCGCGGGCACCGGCGGGAGCGGGCTGACCCCGGCGGACGGATCCGGCACGCGGTCCGGTCCGGTGATCCCCGACCCACCCACCGCACCCGCCACCAGGGAAAGACCCCTCCCACGATCCACCACCGCCTCGACCGATCTCGGCCGGGCCGGGATGTCTGACCGTGTCGCCGAGAGGGACGAACCCGCGGCGCTGCGCGCTGCCGACGGTCCGTGGCCCGCCCTACCGGACGAACCGGCACGGTCCCGGCAGCAGGCCGGACACCAGCGGGGCGCCGATCACGGAAGGTTCGGCGTCGCGAGCCGGCGCGGTCGCTCGGAGCGCGACCCGAGCGAGCGGCCATGGCCGGTGAGCACGGCCCTCCGACCTCCCCCGCCCGCGGCGACGACCATCGGCCCGTGGCCGGAGCTGCCGGACGACGGACCGCTGTGGACGGTGCCCGGCGCGGCACTGGACGCGGCCCAGCTCGACCGGCTGGAGCGGGAACAGGTGGGCGACTGATGGAACGCGTGGCCTTCCTCATCGACTCCTCCGGGGAACGGGTGGACTGCCTGCTCAACCCGGAGACCGTGCAGGTGACCCGACTCGCCGGCGTACGCCATCGGGGTGTCGCCGGTGGGCAGCTCACCGGGGCGGGGCTGGCCGACGACCCGCTGGTGTTCACCGGCGGCGGCCGCACCGAGCTGGTGCTCGACCTGTTGTTCGACGTCGACTTCGTCCAGGCGCAGGTCCGGCCGGCCGATGTGCGGGTGCTGACGCGTCCGCTGTGGATGCTGGCGGAGAACTCCACCGCCGAGCACGGGTGGCTGCGGCCACCGCTGGTTCGGCTGGTCTGGGGCAAGACCTGGAACGTGCCCGGTGTGATCATCGCGGTGGCGGAGCGGTTCGACGCGTTCACCGGCACCGGGTCGCCCCGGCGGTCCTGGCTGCGGCTGAAGCTCATCCGAGCGGCCGAGACGGCCGATCAGGCGCAGGCCGGGTTCGCCGAGGAGTTGGCCGCGGCCAACACGCCGACCGCCTCCCCCGGCAGCGCGGTCGTCGCCGCCGGTGACGGCGCGGCCGAACCGGGTCGCTCCGGAGTGCGCTTCGACCTGCTGGCCAACGACGCGCTCGGCTCGCCGCTGCGCTGGCGGCTGCTGGCCGAACACTGCCGCCAGCAGGCGGTTGAGTTCATCGGTGCGGCCGACGAACTTCCATCGACTCATTCGCGCAGCATATCCATCGAGACCTGTCCGCGCCCGCAC
>NZ_JAEVHM010000275.1 GCF_016802865.1 Micromonospora parastrephiae
GCCGACCTGCTCGCGGTGCGTGACGCGGCGGTCTCGGCCGGCGTGGTGGTGGTCCCGGGTGACCCAGCCCTACCGGGTCGCCGGCGGCGCGCGCCGGCCCCCGCCGGTCACCTCGATGAGGCCTGGACGGCGGTGCTCGCCGCCGTGCGCGACCGGCACCCGGACGCTCCGACGCTGGTGGTCGGTGGTCGCTCCAGTGGCGCGCGGGTGGCCTGCCGGACGGCCCACGCGGTCGGCGCGGCCGGTGTCGTCGCGCTGGCGTTTCCGCTGCACCCGCCCGGTCGTCCGGAACGCTCCCGGGCCGCCGAACTGGACACCGGTCTGCCGACGCTGGTGGTCAACGGCGACCGGGACCCGTTCGGGGTGCCGCGGTCGGGGCCGGCCGTGCACGTGGTGACCCGGCCGGGGGAGACGCACGACCTGCGGCGGGACCCGGCCGGTACGGCGGACGTGGTGCGCGACTGGCTGCGTGCCCGGGGCTGGACGGCCGACTGAAGCCGTGTGCCTCCTTTCGGGCGGGCCTGGCCGGTCGGGCAGACCGTGTCCGGTGCCCGGCGCGGTTCGTTGCATCCGATGGCGCCGCCGGCCCGATCCGGACAGGAGGCGCCAACCCTCCCAGGCCCTTCCTGGTCCCAGCGCCGGCCGCCCGTCGGGGCTGGGGCCAGGAACGGGAGACTCGGCCGGAATGTCCCACCAGGCGTCTCGCGTTACTACCCCCGGGACGACTTTTCTGCGAGGGGGGTGACCGGTGCCGACCGAGACACGGATCCGGGAGCGGGACGAACGGGACGCCCGGCAGCTGAAGCGGCTGCTGGACGCTCCGGACTGGCCCGCGACGGTGGAACCGGGCGGGGTGGGAGCGGTGAGCACGGGCACACCAGCCGGAAGTGAATCTGTGGTCAGGTCCGTGCGCGTATCCTCGGCGGGAAAGCATCCGACGCGAGGGGATGTGCGGTTGACCACCGAGAAGACGGACGAGCGCAGGGCCCGTTTCGAGCGGGACGCGATGCCATTCGTCGATCAGCTTTACGCTGCTGGGCTGCGGATGACACGCAACCCGGCGGATGCCGAGGATCTGGTCCAGGAGACCTACCTGAAGGCGTACGCCGCCTTCCACCAGTTCGAGCAGGGCACCAACCTGAAGGCCTGGCTCTACCGGATCCTGACCAACACCTACATCAACTCCTACCGTAAGCGGCAGCGCCAGCCCATCCAGGCGCCCACCGAGGAGATCACCGACTGGCAGCTCGCCGAGGCCGAGTCGCACACCTCCAGCGGTCTGCGCTCGGCGGAGACCGAGGCGCTCGACCGGCTGCCGGACAGCGACGTCAAGGAGGCCCTCCAGCAGTTGCCGGAGGAGTTCCGCCTGGCCGTCTACCTGACCGACGTCGAGGGCTTCTCGTACAAGGAGGTCGCGGACATCATGGGTACGCCGATCGGCACCGTGATGTCGCGTCTGCACCGGGGCCGTCGTAATCTGCGGAAGCTGCTCGAGCGCTACGCCTCGGAGCGGGGCTTCAGCGCGGCCCGCTCGTCGAAGGGCTCGACTGCTGCTGCCGGCCGGGAGGTGTGACGTGAGCTGTGGGGAGCCGCACGAGACAGACTGCCGCGAGGTGCTCGCGGAGGTCTACCTCTACCTGGATCTGGAGTGCGCCGACGAGCGGCGCACGCTGATCCGGCACCACCTCGACGAGTGCGGGCCGTGCCTGCGCGAGTACGGCCTCGAGCAGGAGGTCCGAGCGCTGGTGGCCCGTTGCTGCGGCAACGAGACCGCGCCGGACGAGCTGCGCGAACGGTTGCGGGTCAAGCTCACCGAGCTGGTTGTCTTCGAGACCAGCGACTCCCGCGAGCTGGCCGACTGAGCATCAGCACCCCTGACGGACGAAAACCGGTGGCCCGGGTCGATGTCGACCCGGGCCACCGGTGTACCCGGCGTCCGCCGGGTCGGCCTGATCAGTGACGGGCCGTGCGGCCCGCCGCGCCGTTTCAGGAGTTGGGACGCTTGCCGTGGTTCGCGGCGCTCTTCTTGCGGGCCTTCTTCTTGCGAGACTTCTTCGCCATGCTGACCTCCTCGTGATGGGTCGGATCCCCTCGTGCGCACAACCTCGGCGCCCGTGCACCCTCCGGCCGCCCGGCGTCGGGTCCGACCCGCTGATGGTAGTGCGGTCGGCACGCGTCGCCTCCCCCAGGGCGGGCGCGGCAACCAGGCCGCACCGCTCCGCACCCGCGTCGCACCGCCGCATGATTGGATACGTCGGCAGGCACATCGCGAAAAGGGAGGGCCTGGACATGGCCGAGGAGATCCGCGCCGAGATGGTGGCGAACGTCTGGAAGGTCGTCGCGTCGACCGGTGACACCGTGTCCGAGGGCGACACCCTGGTGATCCTCGAGTCGATGAAGATGGAGATCCCGGTCATCGCCGAGTCCGACGGAGTGGTCCAGCAGCTCGCCGTCAACGAGGGCGACGTCGTGCAGGACGGCGACCTGATCGCGGTGATCGGTTGACCGGCCTGCTGGTCCGGCGCGCCGAGCCGGTCGACTTCCCCGCGGTGGCCCGGCTGACCGTGGCCGCGTACGAGGCTGACGGTCAGCTCAAGGGCGAGCACGGGTACGGCGCGGTGCTGGCCGACGTGTCCACCCGGGCCGCCAGTGGTGAGGTGCTGGTCGCGGCGGACGAGTCGACCGGCGCGGTGCTCGGCTCGGTCACCTTCGTGCTGCCGGGCACCCCGTTCGCCGAGCTGTCCGGGCCGGGCGAGGCGGAGTTCCGGATGCTGGCGGTCGACCCGGCCGCGCAGGGGCGCGGTGTCGGCGGAGCACTGGCGCGGGCCTGTGTGGATCGCGCGACCGAGCTGGGTTGCACGGCCGTGGTGATCTGCGTCCGGGCCGGGATGGCCGTGTCGGCGCACCGGCTCTACGAGCGGCTCGGGTTCGTCCGGGCGCCGGAGAAGGACTGGTCGCCGCTCGCGGGCGTGGACCTGCTGGGCCTGCGGTTGGAGCTTCCCCGCGGCTGAGCCGCCGGTGGGTCAGCCCCGCGGGCTGCCCGAGGTGGCCGGTGCCGCACTCTCGTCGGGCTCGGCGCCGTCGTCGGGTTCCGCGTCCTCGGCGGGTTCCGCGCCCTCGGCTGGTTCCGCACCGATGGCGGCCAGCAGTTCGTCGGCCACCTCCAGGGCGAGTCGGCGGCGCTCCGCGTCGGTGATCTCCGGTGCCCGCACGGCGAACCAACTGGTGTGGACGGCGAACAACGACAGCGCGGCGCGCAGCTGGGCGGCGGGTGAATCGTCGCCCCGGGAGAGCTCGCTGGCCAGCCGCATCATCCGGTCGCGCATCTGCTGGCCGGAGGCGAGGCTCTTGAGCACGGTCTGGTTCTGTTCGAAGAAGCGCATCACCGTGGGCAGGTCGCCGGCGAACATCGTGTCGGCGTAGCGGGAGATCAGCTCACGTCGGGTGGCCAGGGTCGCGGGCTGCGACTCGGCCCAGGCGGTGAGCGCGTCCATCTTCTCCAGCCGGTCCTCGACGAAGCTGGCGACGATGTCGTCCTTGCTCTTGAAGTGGTAGTAGAGGGCGGCCTTGGTGACGTTGAGCCGCTCGGCGATCTCCCGGAGCGAGGTCTTCTCGTACCCCTGCTCGGTGAAGAGCTCGAGCGCGACGGCCTTGATCCGCTCTCGCGTCCCGCCTGTGCTCTCCCTCACCCACGCCCTCCAATTCGCTTGACCGGTGCTTGCTACCCAACTTACCGTGCGGCTAGTAAGGTGACTAGCCGGGCGGCAAGTAAGTATGGCAATCCTCGGGGGGAGCTTACCCATGACTCAGGCAACCCAGGCCGGCGCACGACCCAACGTACGGGTCGTGCTGTTCGGGCTGATGATCGCGATGATGCTCGCGATGCTCGACAACATGATCGTCAGCACCGCGCTGCCGCGGATCGTCGGCGAGTTCGGCGGCCTCGACCACTTCACCTGGGTGGTCACCGCGTACGTCCTGGGAACCACCGTCTCCACCCCGATCTGGGGCAAGCTCGGTGACCTCTACGGACGCAAGTCCGTCTTCCTGACCTCGGTCGTCATCTTCCTCGTGGGCTCCGCCCTCTGCGGCATGGCCGGCTCGGGGATGTTCGGCGGTCCGCAGGACGGCATGGTGCAGCTCATCGCCTTCCGGGCCGTGCAGGGCCTGGGCGCCGGTGGCCTCATGGTGGGCGTGATGGCGATCATCGGCGACCTGGTCCCGCCCCGCGAGCGTGGGCGCTACCAGGGCATGATCGCCGGCATCATGGCCATCGCCATGGTGGCCGGCCCGCTGGTCGGTGGCTTCATCACCGATCACCTCTCCTGGCGGTGGGCGTTCTACGTGAACCTGCCGCTGGGCGGCGTCGCGCTGCTCGTGTTGATCACCACGATGCACCTGCCGAAGTACCGCACGGAGCACCGGATCGACTGGCTCGGCGCCGGGCTGCTCTCGGTCGGCATCACCGCGATCGTGCTGATCACCACCTGGGGTGGCAGCCAGTACGACTGGTCCTCGCCGCAGATCCTCGGCCTGGCCGTGCTGTCCGCGCTCGCGCTGGTGGCGTTCGCCCTGGTCGAGCGCCGGGTCCCGGAGCCGATCCTGCCGTTGGGGCTCTTCGCCAACCGCAACTTCGCGCTGATCTCGGTGATCGGCTTCCTGCTCGGCTTCGCGATGTTCGGCGCGATGAACTTCCTGCCGCTCTACCAGCAGACCGTGCAGGGAGCGTCCGCTACCAACAGTGGCCTGCTGCTCCTGCCGCTGATGTTCGGCATGCTGGTCGTCTCGCTGGTCATCGGTCGGGCGATCACCAAGAACGGCAAATACCGCGCGTACCCGATCATCGGTGGCGTGGTCATGACGGCGGGCATGGGGCTGCTGACCCTGCTCGACACCGGCACCAGCAAGGTGGAGTCCTCGCTGTACATGGTCGTGCTCGGCGTCGGTATGGGCTTCCTCATGCAGACCTCCATGCTGATCGCGCAGAACAGCGTGGAGCAGAAGGACCTGGGCGCGGCGAGTGGCGCGGCCACCTTCTTCCGGTCGATCGGCGGCTCGTTCGGCATCTCGCTGTTCGGCGCGATCTTCGCCAACCGGCTGGCCGACTCCGCCGCGGGCGACGCCTTCGGCGGCAAGGCCGGTGCGGAGATGGACCTGGAGAAGCTCAAGGAACTGCCCGCCCAGGCACGGGAGTTGGTGCTCGGTGGGCTCGCCGACGCCATCTCGCATGTCTTCCTCTGGGCGGTGCTGTTCACCATCGTGATCCCGGTGCTCGCCTGGTTCATCAAGGAGATCCCGCTGCGCACCGCGAACGAGGCCCCGCCGCAGGCCACCCCGGAGGAGGAAGCCGAGATCGCCCTCGGCAAGGCCCCGGTCGCTGACCCACCCCCCGGCAAGCGCCGCCGTCGACCTGCACGGTCGGCGCGGCGTCCCCTTTTCCGCGGGATCCCGGGTCAGCGGCGGCGGGTCAGGCGGTGCCAGAGGCGGTGCAGGGGGTTGCCGGGGACGGGG
>NZ_JAEVHM010000276.1 GCF_016802865.1 Micromonospora parastrephiae
GGGGTGGCTCATCGGCCACCCCGCGCCGGGGCTCAGCGCAGCGCGGGCTCCGCCGTCACCGGGGCGTCCCAGTCGATGACGTGGCGCTGCTGGTCCTCTCCGCCAGCTCGGTCAGCTCGGGTGGCATCTCGCCGGTTTCGTGGAACGCCCGCCAGGTGTCCAGCCCGGGGTAGCCGCCGGAGGTCAGCTCGGCGAGCAGGGCTCGCAGCCAGGTCGCCTCCGCGGCCCGCATGGCCAGGTCGTACTCCGACTCCACCAGGAACAGCCGGGGGATCTCCCGCAGGTGAGCGTCGAGCGTCTCGCGGTCCCGGCGGAGCGCGTCGTCCAGCCGGTCGAGTCGCTGCCGGAGCAGGTCGGTGGCCTCATCGGGGTGCAGCGCGGCGAGCACGGACAGCCCGGCGCGGAAACGGGGGTGCTCCGGCAGCGGGGTGGCGACCAGCTCGCGGGCCCAGTCGACCAGCTCCGCCCGGCCCGCCTCGGTGATCCGGTAGACGGTGCGTTCCGGGCGCCGGCCCTCGCGCAGACTCTCGACCGCCTCGATCAGGTGGTGTTTGTCCATGTTGCGGATCACCGTGTAGAAGGAGCCCCACTTGAGCTCCATGTCCTGGTCCTTGCCCCAGGCGCGCAGTGCGGTGGCGATCTCGTACGGGTGCATCGGCCGCTGGACCAGGGCGGACAACACGGCCAGCGCCAGCAGATTGCCCACCTTGCGTCGCTTCGCCATGAGGCCCCTCCCGATTACTCGCCTACGAGTATATGCCTACGAGTATCGGCGCCGCGACCGTCGTGCCGGGCCGGGACGGTCGGCCCGAACGCCCGGCCTACGATCATTGGGTGGAGGAAGATATCCGGCGGATCGGGATCATGGGTGGCACCTTCGACCCCATCCACCACGGGCACCTCGTCGCGGCCAGCGAGGTGGCCGACCGGTTCGGCCTGGACGAGGTGGTCTTCGTCCCCACCGGGCAGCCGTGGCAGAAGGCCGACGAACCGGTCAGCCCCGCCGAGGACCGGTACCTCATGACGGTCATCGCCACCGCCTCCAACCCCCGCTTCCAGGTCAGCCGCGTCGACATCGACCGCAGCGGCCCCACCTACACCGTCGACACGCTGCGCGACCTCCAGGCCGAGTACGGCCCCAAGGTGCAGCTGTTCTTCATCACCGGCGCGGACGCGCTGCAACGCATCCTGTCCTGGAAGGACCTGGACGAGATCTTCGAGCTGGCCCACTTCATCGGGGTGACCCGGCCGGGCTTCCCGCTGACCGACGAGCACCTGCCGGCGGACACGGTCAGCCTGATCCAGGTCCCGGCGATGTCCATCTCGTCGACCGACTGCCGTGCCCGGGTGGCCCGGGGCGAGCCGGTCTGGTATCTGGTGCCCGACGGTGTGGTGCAGTACATCGCCAAGAGGCGCCTCTATCAGCCCTGATTCCGCCCGGTATGAGCCGTTTCGGACGCCTAACCCACCAGAACTGACAGGTCGAGGCGTCGCCGGGTATGAGACGCTTGGAGGATCGCACGGTTGATCGAAGGAGAACGGTGACAGTTTCCGAACGCGCTCACGAGCTGGCGATCGCAGCCGCCCAGGCCGCCGCCGACAAGAAGGCGCAGGACATCGCGATCATCGACGTCGGCGACCAGCTCGCCATCACCGACGCGTTCCTGCTCGCCGCCGCCCCCAACGAGCGTCAGGTGCTGGCCATCGTCGACGCCATCGAGGAGCGCCTGCTGGAGCTTCCGGAGAAGGCCAAGCCGATCCGGCGCGAGGGCGAGCGGGGTGGCCGCTGGGTGCTGCTGGACTACGTCGACATCGTGGTGCACGTCCAGCACACCGAGGAGCGCGAGTTCTACGCGCTCGACCGGCTCTGGAAGGACTGCCCCACCATCCCGTTCGTCGACCGCGACCTGGTCGAGGCCGACGCCGGCGGGCCCGCCGCGGCCGAATGACCCGGCTGATCGTCTGGCGGCACGGCAACACCGACTGGAACGCCGCCAACCGCGTCCAGGGACAGACCGACGTACCCCTCAACGAGCTGGGCCGCGACCAGGCCCGCGCCGCCGCCCCGCTGCTCGCGGCGCTGCGACCCGACGCCATCGTGTCCAGCGACCTGAGCCGCGCCGCGGAGACCGCCGCCGCGCTGGTCGCGCTGACCGGCCTGCCGGTCCGTACCGACGCACGGCTGCGCGAGCGGCACTTCGGCCAGTGGCAGGGACTGCACCTCACCGAGGTCGCCGAGCGCTTCCCCGACGAGTACGCCCGCTGGCGGGCCGGCGACCCGGACCCGGGTGCGGATCTGGAGCCCCTGCATGACCTCGGCGAGCGGGTCGGCACCGCACTGCGGGAGGCAGCCGACGCGGCACCGGGCGGCACGGTGGTGGTCGCCACCCACGGCGGCGGCTCCCGGCAGGGCATCGGACACCTGCTCGGCTGGGACTCCGGCGTGCTGCGCGGCATCGGCTCCCTGGCCAACTGCCACTGGAGCGAGCTACGGCGCGACGACCGCGCGCCGGCAGTCGGACGTCCCCAGGACGTCCGTGGCTGGCAGTTGCGGGCGCACAACGTCGGCCTGGTCACCGCCCCGGTGGTCGTCGACGCGGTCTGAGCACTCTCGCCTCTGCGTCGGGGGCCTCGATCGGCTAGCGTGCCGGGCATGCCCGTCGCGGTCGTCATCGACTCCACCGCCTACCTTCCACCCGAGCTGGTGCAGGCGCACCGGCTGACCGTCGTCCCGTTGACCGTCGTGCTCAACGGCGCGGAAGGGCTGGAGGGGGTGGAGACCCAACCGGCCGACGCCACGCTGGCGTTGAGCGGCCGGCGGGTCACCGCGACCACCTCCCGGCCGGCACCGGAGCAGTTCGCCCGGACGTACCGCCGACTGCTGGACGAGGGCGCCGACGGCGTCGTCTCGGTGCACATCTCCGCCGCCCTGTCCGGCACGGTCGAGGCGGCCCGGCTCGCCGCCGCCGACTTCGACGGCCGCGTCGAGGTCGTCGACAGTCGCTCCACCGGCATGGGGCTCGGCTTCCCGGCCATCGCGGCCGCCACCGCCGCCCAGGCCGGCAGCGACCTGGCCGGGGTACGCGACGCCGCGCTGGCGGCCGTCGCACGGACCACCGTCTGGTTCTACGTCGACACGCTGGAGTTCCTCCGCCGAGGCGGCCGGATCAACGCCGCCGAGGCGCTGCTCGGCACCGCCCTGTCCGTCAAGCCGATCATGCACATGCCGGACGGGGCGATCGTCTTGCGGGAGAAGGTCCGTACCGCCAGCCGAGGTGTGTCCCGGCTCGTCGACCTGGCCGTCGAGGCGGCCGGCGACGACGACGTGGACCTCGGCGTGCACCACCTGGCCGCGCCGCAACGAGCCGAAGCGCTGCTCGCCGCGCTGACCAGGCGGTTCGGTGACCGGCTGCACGACACCTACGTGTCCGAGGCGGGCGCGGTGGTCGCCGCGCACGCGGCCCGGGGTTGGCCTCCGTGGTCGTCCACCGCCGACCGGGCGCTGAGTCGATGCCCACCTCCTGCGTGGTCACCGGAGGTGGCCGTGGCATCGGTCGGGCCGTCGTGCAACGGCTGGTGGCCACCGGTGCCACCGTCGTCGTCGTGGAGCGGGACGCCGACGCCGTCGACTGGCTGGCCGGGCATCCGGCCGCCGACCGACTTGTCGCGGTGGTCGGCGACGCCGGTGACGAGCGGGTGGCCGAGCGCGCCGCCGAACGGGCCGAACGCGCCGCCCCGCTGACCGGCTGGGTCAACAACGCGGCGGTGTTCCGCGACGCCGCGTTGCACGCCGCGTCGGCCGACACGGTGCTGGACCTGATCGCGCTGAACCTGCGCCCCGCCGTGGTGGGCGCCGCCGTCGCCGTCCGCCGGTTCCTCGCCGCCGGCACCGGCGGCGCGATCGTCAACGTCTCGTCGCACCAGGCCCGCCGGCCGGTGTCCGGCGCCCTGCCGTACGCCACGGCGAAGGCCGCCGTGGAGGGGCTGACCCGGGCGCTGGCCGTCGAGTACGGACGGCACGGCATCCGCGCCAACGCCGTCGCGCTCGGCTCGATCGCCACCGAACGGCACGCCGAGTTCCTCGCCGCGCAGGAGCCGTCGCAGGCCGAGTGGATCGACGCGGAGCTGAACCGGCTGCACCCGGTGGGCCGGATCGGACGGGCCGACGAGGTGGCGGAGGCCGTCGCGTACCTGCTGTCACCGGCGGCGAGCTTCGTCAACGGTGTCATCCTGCCGGTGGACGGAGGGCGAGCCGTGCTCGGGCTCGACCCGGAGGCCCGCTGACCCGTCCTAGCTGTCGGCGACGAAGACGCCTTGCCCCTGCTGACCGTAAACCAGGTTCCGCTCATGCAACTCCTTGACGGCCCGGTAGGCCGTGGAGCGTGCCACGTTGTAGAGCTCACCGATCTCGGACACCGACGGCAGTTGCTGGCCAGGCGAGTACTCGCCCGAGCGGATCTTCTGCTCGATGTCGTCCGCCACGCGGCGGTAGTGCGGTGGTCTCGTCGGCATGATCGGCTCTCCCGGACTTCAGCGGAGATCATGTTTCCAGCCCGGCCGTGATCGAGACAAGGCGGCAACGCAGCAAAGTGGAGACAGTGAGAACTTGACTACAGTGAGACAGTGGATACAGTGAGACAGCGGTCGGATACTCCTGGACTTCAGCACTCCTGAGCCGTCCGGCCTGCCCGCCCTGAGGGAGCACATCGCAAGGACTGGGCCCTCAGGGCGGGCAACTCCGGATCGCGCGAGGGGGTGCGACGATGCCAGTCGACGAACCGGTGTCCAAGGCGACCGAACTGTTCATGGCCAAGCGGGTCCTGGACGCGCACTGGACTCGGGCACTCGACCGGCCGTGGCGGCAGGCGGGTGCCTGGAGTGCCGAGGACGCAATGACTGCCGACAACTCGACTGGGCTTCGGAGCTTGTGGCCGACCTTGCCTCAGTGCTGTTCGGCCGGTGCCTGGCGTTCGTCGAGGGGCGGGGCATCACGTACTGGGCCGACCCGCAGATGAGGCGTCCGGGGGAGACCAACACCGAGCACGGTGGGCGGGGCTTCTACTTCAAGGACCCGGCGGGACACGCGATCGAGATCATCACGCGGCCGTACCTGTAAGGGCCCGCTGCACTCGTCCGCACGGCCCTCTAGCAGATCGGGGCATGATCAGGGCGTTGTCCACAGTGGCGTCGTTTGTCCACAGGGCGATGCCGGCGCTCCCCGCCGCGCCGTCCGCCGCCCTAGCGTCGGGCCGTGTCGCACGACGAGGAGACAGAGGTACGCCAGCGCCTGCGCCGGCTGACGGCCCCGCCGGTCAACGTGCCGTCGCCCCGGGCCGAGGCGCCGCCCGCGGGCGTACCGCTGCTCGGCGCGCCGTCCGCGGACGTGGCGCCGGTCGGTCCTGAGGTCCAGCCCGCGTCGCGGCTGCCCGGGCCGGGAGCGTTCGATCCCGGGCGGCGCGGGGTGCGGGCGTTGGCGGTCGT
>NZ_JAEVHM010000277.1 GCF_016802865.1 Micromonospora parastrephiae
CGCCCACGTCGAGGATCGACTTGACCCCGGCGCAGACCACCGCGATCGGCGTCTGGGCCAGGGTGATCAGGTCCGCCGACTCGTCGAAGGTGTGCGTCGCCTCCCGGTGCACCCCGCCGAGACCACCGGTGGCGAACACCCCGATCCCGGCCGCGGCGGCCACGGCGCTGGTGGCGGCCACGGTGGTGGCGCCGTCCGCGCCGGTCGCGGCGGCCACCGCCAGATCGCGGACGGAGAGCTTGCTCACGCCGTCGACGGTGGCCAGCCGGGTCAGCTGCGCGTCGTCGAGGCCGACCACCAACTCGCCGCCGACCATGCCGATCGTCGCGGGGACGGCCCCCGCGTCCCGGACCGCCTGCTCGATCTCCCTGGCCACGCGAAGGTTCTCCGGTCGGGGCAGACCGTGCGAGACGATGGTGCTCTCCAGGGCGACCACGGGGCGGCCGGCGCGCAGGGCCTCGGTCACCTCGCTCCCGTAGCTGATGCGAAAGTCAGTCACACCGGGCACGGTACGGGGTCGTGCCCGGGCCGGCCTCAAGTGGACCCGGCCGTGATGACCTGCCAAACTTGTCGGTTGGAGGTGCAGACGTGAGCACAGAGGTTCTCGAGCGTCCGGAGCTGAAGGACGCCGACACCGGTCCCGAGATGTTCCACTACGTCCGCAAGGAGAAGATCGCCGAGAGTGCCGTCATGGGCACCTTCGTCGTCGCGCTCTGCGGGGAGACCTTCCCGGTCACCAAGGCGGCCAAGCCCGGTTCGCCGGTCTGCCCCAAGTGCAAGGAGATCTACGACTCGTACCGCGAGTGAAGCCCGGCCGGCGTCCCGGCCGGCGACGTAGCCTGCGGCGGTGACCACCTCCACCGCCCTGCTCCTCGCCGACCTGACCGGTGTGGCGGTGTTCGCCGCCTCCGGGGCCTCGGCCGCGGTGGCCAAGCGACTGGACCTGTTCGGCGTCGCCTTCGTCGGCTTCGTGGCCGCGCTCGGCGGCGGGATCTTCCGCGACCTGGTCATCGACGAGGTGCCGCCGCTGGCCTTCGCCGACTGGCGGTACGCGGCCACCGCCGCGGTCACCGCGCTCGCCGTCTTCTGGCTGCACCCGCAGCTCGCCCGACTGCGCACCACCGTGCTGGTGCTGGACGCGGCGGGCCTCGCGCTGTTCACCGTCACCGGCACGCTCAAGGCGCTCGACGCGCGGGTGCCGGCCGTCGGCGCCTGCCTGATCGGCATGCTCACCGCGATCGGCGGCGGGCTCGCCCGGGACCTGCTCACCGCCGAGATCCCGGTGGTGCTGCGCCGGGAGATCTACGCGGTGGCCGCGCTGACCGGCTCGATCGTGGTGGTGCTGCTGTACGTCGTCGGGCGGACCGGGCCGGCGCCGCTCACCGCCGCCGCCGTGCTGGTCTTCGGGCTGCGCCTGGTCGCGCTGCGTCGGCGCTGGTCAGCCCCGGTGGCGACGCTGCGACCACCGCGTATCGGTGGGGTGGATCCGCGTACCGACCGGGAGTGGTGAGGCCCTTCGGCCGGGGTGGGCGGATGTGACCAGCGTGGCGTCGCCTGGGCTGTGGGGCCCGCGCTGGTTATGCTGAGTCGGCCTTCGCGGCAGCTACTGCGCGGAGGCGTTTTCATGGGCGGCGGTACTCGTGGCCCTCGCCCGGGGTCCGCCGTCGTGCGGTCGGAGAGGAGCTTCGCGTGGCAGCCCGGACGCCGGTGCTCGAGACGTTCCCGGCACTCCGTGCCTGGCAGCGCAAGGCCCTGGTGGAGTACCTGCGCCGGCGCACCGAGGACTTCACCGCGGTCGCCACGCCGGGCGCCGGCAAGACCACCTTCGCCCTGCGGATCGCGGCGGAGCTGCTCGCCGACGGCACCGTCGAGGCGGTCACCGTGGTCGCGCCGACCGAGCACCTGAAGAGCCAGTGGGCGGAAGCCGCGGCCCGGGTGGGCATCCAGCTCGACGCCGCGTTCCGCAACGCCGACGTGCACTCCGCGGCCGACTTCCACGGCGCGGTCATCACCTACGCCCAGGTGGGAATGGCCCCGCAGGTGCACCGGCGGCGCACCATGACCCGGCGCACCCTGGTCATCCTCGACGAGATCCACCACGCCGGCGACTCCCGTTCCTGGGGCGACGGGGTGAAGGCCGCCTTCGAGCCCGCCGTACGCCGGCTGATGCTCACCGGGACGCCGTTCCGCTCCGACGACAACCCGATTCCCTTCGTCAGCTACGAGCGCGGCGGTGACGGACTGCTGCGCTCCCGCGCCGACTCGGTGTACGGCTACTCCGACGCCCTGCGCGACGGCGTCGTCCGGCCGGTGCTCTTCCTGGCGTACTCCGGGGAGACCCGGTGGCGGACCAACGCCGGGGACGAGTTGGCGGCCCGGCTGGGCGAGCCGATGACCCAGGACCTGGTGGCGCAGGCGTGGCGTACCGCCCTGGACCGGCCGGGGACTGGATGCCCCAGGTGCTGCGGGCCGCCGACGCCCGGCTCACCGTGTTGCGCAACGCCGGGATGGCCGACGCCGGCGGTCTGATCATCGCCACCGACCAGCAGACCGCCCGCTCGTACGCCAAGCTGATCGAGCAGGTGACCGGCGAGAAGGCCGCGGTGGTGCTCTCCGACGACCAGGGCGCGTCCGCGCGGATCGCGACGTTCGCGGCGTCCGACCAGCGCTGGCTGGTTGCGGTGCGGATGGTGTCCGAGGGGGTGGACATCCCCCGGCTCGCGGTCGGGGTCTACGCCACCAGCGCCAGCACGCCGCTGTACTTCGCGCAGGCGATCGGCCGGTTCGTCCGGGCCCGTCGGCCCGGGGAGACCGCGTCGGTGTTCCTGCCCAGCGTGCCGCACCTGCTCGGCCTGGCCAGCGAGATGGAGACCGAGCGGGACCACGTGCTCGGCAAACCCAAGGAGTCCGACGGCTTCGACGACGACCTGTTGGAACGGGCGCAGCGCGACGACCAGGCCAGCGGGGAGCTGGAGAAGCGGTTCGCCGCGCTCTCCGCCACCGCCGAACTGGACCAGGTGATTTTCGACGGCGCGTCGTTCGGCACCGCCGCGCAGGCCGGCACCCCCGAGGAGGAGGAGTACCTCGGCCTGCCCGGTCTGCTCACCGCCGACCAGGTTTCGCTGCTGCTGACCAAACGGCAGGCCGCCCAACTCGCCGCCCAGCGTCGCCGTACCGCCGAGCGGGCCGCTCAGCCGGCCGCTGCGCCTGCTGCGGCGCCGCCGGCACCCCTGAGTGCCGCCCAGCGTCGAGTGGCGCTCCGGCGCCAACTGAACGCCCTCGTGGCCGCCCGGCACCACCGCACCGGCCAGCCGCACGGCAAGATCCATGCCGAGCTGCGCCGGCTCTGCGGCGGCCCGCCCAGCGCCCAGGCCACCATCGAGCAGCTAGAGGAACGCATCGCCACCGTGCAGACCCTCTGAGCCCGTCAGGCACGACGCCCGCCGTACGCAGGCCTATCCCGTTACGCGCTGTATGCCCCGGCATCGCCCACGCAGGCCCGCCCGTGCCCCGTCCGCTGCGCCTGCACTGGGCCCGTCCGCGCCTGCGCTGGCCCCGTCCGCGGCTGCGCCCGCGTCCGCCCCGCGCGCAACTTCAGGGAAACTGCTGTCTCCGGGCGCGCCGATGCAGCACTTTCCCTGAAGTTGCGCGGATCTTGGCCGGATCGGGGCGAGTGCGGGGTGCGGGGCGCGGACAGCGAAAAGCCGACCGGAGGCACCCTCGGGGTGCCTCCGGCCGGCTATGTCGGTTTGCGGATTTAGTTCGCCATCAGATCGGCGCCACGCCAGCTGAAATCGGGCTCCGTTGCGAACCGCTCGGTGATCTTCACGAGATCCTCCGCGTACTTGTTCGCGTGGTGCCCACAGAACACCAGCTCGCTCCCACCCGCCAGAGTGATCCGGAGCTTCCCGGCAGCATTGCAGCGGTCGCACCGTTCATCGGCAGCTGGGGGCGCCACCGTCTCGGGCGGCGGCGTGAGGGTCGGGGTCATCGCCTTCCTCCTCTGGTCGTCACCGATGAACAATCTCTTCGGTCGTTGCTCACCTATCGTGCAACACCCTTGCCGGGCCCTGCCTTCCCTGTGTGCCCGCGGGGGACCGAGGTCACACATGGCAGGGACAGTGTGCCGTGCACCCAGGGTGCCACGTCAACGATCACATTCGTGCATCCGGACGATCACCATCTGGTGTTGCACACCAGGTGGTCAAAACGACACGTTCGGTTGACGAAACCCGCTCAGTCCAGGTAATCCCGGAGAACCTGCGACCGGGACGGGTGACGCAGCTTGGACATCGTCTTGGACTCGATCTGCCGGATCCGCTCCCGGGTCACCCCGTAGACCTGGCCGATCTCGTCGAGCGTCCGCGGCTGGCCGTCGGTCAGGCCGAAACGCAGGCGTACGACACCCGCCTCACGCTCGGAGAGCGTCTGCAGCACCTGCTGGAGCTGGTCCTGCAGGAGCGAGAACGAGACGGCGTCGACCGCGACGACGGCCTCTGAATCCTCGATGAAGTCACCGAGCTGGCTGTCGCCCTCGTCGCCGATGGTCTGGTCCAGCGAGATGGGCTCCCGGGCGTACTGCTGGATCTCCAGCACCTTCTCCGGTGTGATGTCCATCTCCTTGGCCAGCTCCTCCGGCGTGGGCTCGCGGCCCAGGTCCTGGAGCAGCTCGCGCTGTATGCGGCCGAGCTTGTTGATGACCTCGACCATGTGCACCGGGATGCGGATGGTGCGGGCCTGGTCGGCCATCGCGCGGGTGATCGCCTGCCGGATCCACCAGGTGGCGTACGTGGAGAACTTGTAGCCCTTGGTGTAGTCGAACTTCTCCACGGCCCGGATCAGGCCGAGGTTGCCCTCCTGGATCAGGTCGAGGAAGGCCATGCCGCGACCCGTGTACCGCTTCGCGAGGGAGACGACGAGGCGGAGGTTGGCCTCCAGCAGGTGGTTCTTGGCGCGTTCGCCGTCGCGGGAGATCCAGCCCAGGTCGCGGACCATCTCCCGGGTGAGCTTCTCCTCGCCCTCGTCGGCCGCGCGCAGCCGCTCGGCGGCGTAGAGCCCGGCCTCGATGCGCTTGGCCAGCTCCACCTCCTGCTCGGCGTTGAGCAGCGGGACCTTGCCGATCTGCTTCAGGTACGCGCGGACCGAGTCGGCGGAGGCGGTCAGCTCGGCGTCGCGCCGGGCCTGCTTGAGCGCCTCGGACTCCTCGTCGTCCCACTCGAAGTCGTTGTCGGTGGCGGAGGCGGCGGCGTCGGTCTCGGCGGCCTGGGCCAGCTCGGCCGGCTCCTCGACGACCACGTCCTCGATCGTGGCGGCGAGCTCCTCGGGATCGATCTCGCCGTCGGCGCCCTCGCCCTTGGCCTTGCCGGCCGCCTTGGCCGGCTTGGCGCCGGCGGCCGCGGCGACCGTCGCCTTGGTGGCCCGGGTCGACTTGGTCGCCTTCGCGGCGTGGCGGCCGCGGCGGCGACCTC
>NZ_JAEVHM010000278.1 GCF_016802865.1 Micromonospora parastrephiae
GGAACCAGACCTTGTTGACCACCGACTCCAGCAGCGCGCCGTCGTGGGAGATCACGATCAGGCCGCCCTTGTGGTTGGCGAGGAAGCCACGCAGCCAGGTGATCGAGTCGGCGTCGAGGTGGTTGGTGGGCTCGTCGAGCAGCAGGATGCCGCCGCCGTTCTCACCCGCGTCACGGAACAGGATCCGGGCCAGCTCGATGCGCCGACGCTGACCGCCGGAGAGGGTGCCGATGGTCTGGGCGAGCGCGCGGTCGGGCAGACCCAGGTTGGCGCAGATCCGGGCGGCCTCGGCCTCGGCGGCGTACCCACCGAGGGCGGCGAACTGGTCCTCCAGCGCGCCGTAGCGGCGGACCAGCTTCTCGTCGGCGTCCTCGGCGAGGCGGGCCTCGATCTCCTGCATCTGCGACATCAACACGTCCAGGCCGCGGGCCGAGAGCACCCGGTCGCGGCCGGTCACCTCCAGGTCGCCGGTACGCGGGTCCTGCGGGAGGTAGCCGATGGCGCTGCGCTGGTCGATCTGGCCGGCGTAGGGCTGCCCCTCGCCGGCGAGGACCTTCAGCGTGGTGGTCTTGCCGGCGCCGTTGCGACCGACCAGGCCGATCCGATCACCGGGCTGCACCCGCAGGGTGGTGTCGGACAGCAGGATCCGGGAGCCGGCACGCAACTCCAGGCCGGTGGCAGTGATCATCTCGTGGGACTCGCTCTCGGGGTCTGGAAGGCTGACTCAGGGCACGCGAAAGCGCCGGCGGGCGGTGGGCCCGTCGCGCGGGGCGGTTCAGCCTTCGCAGCGCGGCACGGGTCAAGTGTACCGGGCGCTCCCCGGCGACCCGCCCGGATTACCAATCAAGATCATCGGGTACCGGAACGCCTGTCCGGACCCCATCCGGCACCCCTGCGACAAACCAATACACAGACGACATTCACTGGCATTACGGCGATCGGGGTCAGCATGGAACTCAACGAGCGGGCCGAAATCGACACCTCGCAGGTCAACGACGTGGGCCGCGGTGGCGGATCCGGCGGCGGCTTCGGCATCCCGATCCCCGGCGGCGGCGGCCGGGGCGGCATCATCGGCATCGTGGTGGCCGTGCTCGTCGCGCTGCTCGGCGGCGGCTTCGGCCTCAACGCCATGACCAACGGCGACGAGGGCGGTCAGGCCGGCGGCACCGACCTGAAGGAGGTGTGCGCGACCGCCAACCCGCAGCATCTCGAAGACCTGCGCTGCCGCAACGCGCTCTACGTCAACAGCATCCAGGCCTACTGGCAGAAGGCGTACCCGGAGCTGGGCAGCGGCACGTACGAGCCGACCATCACCAACTTCTTCCAGCAGGCGGTGAACACCGGCTGCGGCCAGGCCGACTCGGGTGTCGGCCCGTTCTACTGCCCGGCCGACCGGAAGGTGTACATCGACCTGAGCTTCTACGACGAGCTGGCGTCCCGGTTCGGCGCCAAGGGCGAGTTCGCCCAGCCGTACGTGCTCGCCCACGAGTACGGCCACCACATCCAGAACCTGCTCGGCACCAACGAGCGGGCCGGCCAGGGCGACCAGAGCGGCCCCCGCTCCGCCTCCGTCCGGCTGGAGTTGCAGGCCGACTGCTACGCCGGCGCCTGGGCCAAGCACGCCACCGAGAGCAAGGACAAGACCGGCAAGGAGCCGCTGTTCACGTCGATCACCGAGACCGACATCAGCGAGGCCGTCGACACCGCCGAGGCGATCGGTGACGACAGCATCCAGGAACGCTCCGGCGGGCAGGTCAACCCGGACCAGTTCACCCACGGCACGTCCGAGCAGCGCAAGCGCTGGTTCACCCAGGGCTACGACCGCGGCGACCCGAAGAGCTGCGACACCTTCGGCACCAACCAGCTCTAACCCCCCCCCGAAGTCGCCCGTCAACGTCGATCATGGAGTTGTGGTGCCCGATACACGGGGATCTACGGCCTTCGTCCACCACCACAACTCCATGATCGACGCGGTGTGGCGGGGCGTGGGAACTCAGAAGGGCCCGGCGCGAAGCGCCGGCCTTCTGGTCGTGCTGGGTCAGCTGTCGCCGCCGGTCTCCCCGACCGGGGCGGCGTTGACGTCGTCGATCGCGTACTTCTTGGCGGCCTCGGTCGGCACGGTGGCCGGCACCGCGCCGCTGCGGGCGAGCTGCCGCAGCGTGGCCACCACGATCGACTCGGCGTCGACGTGGAAGTGCCGACGCAGCGCGTGCCGGGTGTCCGACATGCCGAACCCGTCGGTGCCCAGCGACGTGTAGTCACCGGGTACCCAGCGGGCGATCAGGTCCGGTACGGCGCGCATCCAGTCGCTGACCGCGACCTTCGGCCCGTCGGCGTCGGCGAGCTTCTGCTGGATGTACGGCACCTTCGCCTCGGCGCCCGGGTTGAGCAGGTTGTACTCCTCGGCCTCCACCGCGTCGCGCCGCAGCTCGGTCCAGGAGGTCACCGACCAGACGTCGGCGGCCACCCCCCAGTCCTGGGCGAGCAGCTGCTGGGCCTTGAGCGCCCACTGCATACCGGTGCCCGAGGCGAGCACGTTGGCCTTCGGGCCGTCGACCTGCGGTGCCGGCGAGTAGCGGTAGATGCCCTTGAGCAGGCCCTCCACGTCCACCCCGGCCGGCTCGGCCGGCTGGAGGATCGGCTCGTTGTAGACCGTCAGGTAGTAGAAGACGTTCTCCTGCGCGTCCCCGTACATCCGGTGCAGGCCGTGCTCCATGATGTGCGCGATCTCGAACGAGAACGCCGGGTCGTACGCGACCACCGCCGGGTTGGTGGCGGCGATCAGCATCGAGTGGCCGTCCTCGTGCTGCAGGCCCTCACCGTTGAGCGTGGTGCGCCCCGCGGTCGCGCCGAGCAGGAAGCCCCGCGCCATCTGGTCGGCCGCCGCCCAGAGCCCGTCGGCGGTCCGCTGGAACCCGAACATCGAGTAGAAGATGTACATCGGGATCATCGGCTCGTCGTGGGTGGCGTACGCCGAGCCCGCGGCGGTGAACGAGGCGACCGAACCGGCCTCGTTGATGCCCTCGTGCAGGATCTGCCCGGTGGTCGACTCCTTGTACGACAGGAACAGCTCCCGGTCGACCGAGGTGTAGCGCTGGCCGTGCGGCGAGTAGATCTTCGCGGTCGGGAAGATCGAGTCGAGGCCGAAGGTACGTGCCTCGTCCGGGATGATCGGCACCCAACGCTTGCCGAACTCCTTGTCCTTCATGATGTCCTTGAGCAGGCGGACGAAGGCCATCGTGGTGGCCACCTTCTGCTTGCCCGAGCCGCGCTTGACGTCGGCGAACCGCTCCGGGCCGGGACGGTCAGCCGCTTGGTGCTGGTCCGCCGCGACGGCAGGTAGCCGCCGAGCTGCTCGCGCCGCTCCTTGAGGTACTGGATCTCCTCGGACTTCTCACCCGGGTTGTAGTACGGCGGCAGGTAGGGGTTGTCCTCCAGCGCCGAGTCCGGGATGTCCAGATAGAGCCGGTCGCGGAAGGTCTTCAGGTCCTCCAGCGTCAGCTTCTTCATCTGGTGGGTCGCGTTGCGGCCCTCGAAGTGCGAGCCGAGCGTCCAGCCCTTGATCGTCTTCGCCAGGATGACGGTGGGCTGACCGGTGTGCTCGGTGGCCGCCTTGTAGGCCGCGTAGAGCTTGCGGTAGTCGTGCCCACCCCGCTTGAGGTTCCAGATCTCGTCGTCGCTCAGCGGCTCGACCATCTTGCGGGTGCGCGGGTCGCGGCCGAAGAAGTGCTCCCGCACGTACGCGCCCGACTCGGCCTTGTAGGTCTGGTAGTCACCGTCGGTGGTGGTGTTCATGAGATTGACCAGCGCGCCGTCGGTGTCCGCGGCGAGCAGCGGGTCCCACTCGCGGCCCCAGACCACCTTGATCACGTTCCAGCCGGCACCCCGGAAGAATGCCTCCAGCTCCTGCATCACCTTGCCGTTGCCGCGGACCGGGCCGTCCAGCCGCTGAAGGTTGCAGTTGATCACGAAGGTGAGGTTGTCCAGCTCCTCGCGGGCGGCCACACCGATGGCGCCCAGCGTCTCCGGCTCGTCCATCTCGCCGTCGCCGAGGAACGCCCACACGTGCTGCTGCGAGGTGTCCTTGATGCCGCGGTGCTGCAGGTACCGGTTGAACCGGGCCTGGTAGATCGCGTTCAGACCGCCGAGACCCATCGAGACGGTGGGGAACTCCCAGAAGTCCGGCATCAGCCGCGGGTGCGGGTACGACGGCAGCCCACCACCGGGGTGCGACAGCTCCTGACGGAACCCGTCGAGCTGGTGCTCGCTGAGACGCCCCTCCAGGAACGCCCGCGCGTACATGCCGGGGGAGGCGTGGCCCTGGTAGAAGATGTGGTCGCCGCCGCCGGGGTGGCTCTTGCCCCGGAAGAAGTGGTTGAAGCCCACCTCGTAGAGCGACGCCGAGCTGGCGAAGGTCGAGATGTGCCCGCCCACGCCGATCTCCGGGCGCTGCGCCCGGTGCACCAGCATGGCGGCGTTCCACCGGACGTACGCCCGGATCCGTCGCTCGACGTGCTCGTCACCCGGGAACCACGGTTCGCGCTCCGGCGTGATGGTGTTGATGTAGTCGGTGGTGGTCAGAGGCGGAACCCCGACCTGGCGCTCGCGGGCCCGCTCCAGCAGGCGCAGCATGACGTAGCGGGCGCGTTTGGCACCCCGCTCGTCGATGACACCGTCAAGCGACTCGACCCATTCGCTGGTTTCTTCAGGGTCGATGTCCGGAAGCTGGCTCGGTAGGCCGTCGCTGATCACCGGGCGCTTGCGTTCCGTAGCCACAGGCGTTCCCTCGGTTGTGTGTGGGATAGGTCTCTAGCGCCATCCTGCCCCCTGGTGGCACCCCTCGTCACGTCTAGGTCCCCCGGACGCGATGCTGAACACAGGTACCCGCCGGTAACTTAGCGCGACGGTCCGCCTTTTCCTCTTCACGGCGGTGGCGGCGGCGCCCGAGGCCGGCTGCGGCAGAATGCGACGTATGCGCAGTGACGTGATCACCGTCCAGACCGGGTCCCGGCCGACCGTCCGGGACATCACCGCCGAGGCCCAGGGGTTCGTCTCCGGCGAGGGCGACGGCCTGCTGCACGTCTTCGTGCCGCACGCCACCGCCGGCCTGGCCATCATCGAGACCGGTTCGGGCTCCGACGACGACCTGCTCACCGCTATCGACGCGCTCCTGCCCACCGACGACCGCTGGCGGCACCGGCACGGCTCGCCCGGGCACGGCCGGGACCACGTGCTGCCCGCGTTCGTCCCGCCGTACGCCACGCTGCCGGTGCTCGGCGGCCGGCTGGCGCTGGGCACCTGGCAGTCGATCTGCCTGGTCGACACGAACGGCGACAACCCGACCCGCCAGGTCCGCTTCTCCTTCCTCCCCGCCTGACGCTCCGCCCCGCCGCCGCCACCCCGCCCCGCCCGCCGGCCACCC
>NZ_JAEVHM010000279.1 GCF_016802865.1 Micromonospora parastrephiae
GCCGAGCGCGCCCGCCCGGACACCCCGGGCACCGGCAAGCGGGGCGTGGTGTCCGTGCCCTGCGACGCGGCGAAACTGGTTGCGGCGCTGGTCGCGGCCAACGCCGAGGGCGGCGCCGAGCTGCGCCTCGCCCCCAGGTGCCGCTACGTCCTCACCGAGGCGTTCCACGAGACCGACCAGTACGACGGCGGAATCCGCGACGCGCGGGAGGCGGCCGACGCCGCGGAGACACCCGGTGACGCCGACGCGCCCCCGCACAACCCGGCGGACGACACCGCCGGCCTGCCGGTGATCTATCAACCCATCACCATCGACGGCGCCGGCGCCACCATCGCCCGCGACGCGCAGGCCGCCGCGTTCCGCTTCTTCACCGTCCGCGACGGCGGCGAGCTGACCCTGCGTGACATGGAACTGCACAACGGCCGTTCGGCCATCGAGGGCGGCAGCGTGCACGTCGTGCACGGCGCCACCGCGGTGGTGGAGCGGGTCACCGTCACCCAGAGCACGTCGCTGTCCCTCGAGGGCGGCGGCGGCGGGATCTTCAACGACGGCAACATGGTGGTCACCGACTCCACGTTCGTCGGCAACAGCGCCTCCGGCGCCGCGGGCAAGGGCGGGGGCCTGCTCAACGGCGGCGTGTTGACGTTGAAGCGTTCCGAGTTCCACCACAACAGCGCCAACGCCTACGGCGGCGGGCTCGGCAACTACCGGGGCGCGGCCGACGTGGAGAGCACCAGCTTCCGGCAGAACAGCGCGGCCCAGGGTGGCGGGTTGGCCAGCTTCTCGGCGCGTACCAAGGTCTCCGACACCGAGCTGTTGAACAACACCGCCCAGGTCGGCGGCGGCGCCGCGAACTCCGACGCGGTGCTGGTGATGCGCACCATGACCATCCGTGGCAACACCTCCACCGTCAACGGCGGCGGCATCTCGACCGTGAAGGGCCTGACGCCGCTCGACGACAGCGTGGTCGACGGCAACACCACCCACGGCATCGGCGGCGGCATCTACGCCGAGAAGGCGAACCTGCTGGTCCGCGGCAGTGACGTGACCGGCAACGAGGCGGTCGGCGCGACGTCCAAGGGCGGCGGGATCTACGCCGCCGCCGGCTCCGTGGCGCTCTACACCAGCAAGGTCACCCGGAACGCGGCCACGGTGAAGCCCGGCGGCATCTTCGCCGAGCACGCCCAGGTCAAGATCGACGACGAGAGTGTGGTCGTCGAGAACGAGCCGACCAACTGCGAGGGCAGCGCGGTACCGATCGCGCACTGCTTCCGCTGAGCGTCGACGCGCACCTCATCCCGAGCGCCTCCATCCTGAGCGCGCCCGCCCGGACGATCGTCCGGGCGGGCGCGCTGCGTGCTCACCTGTTGCTCGGTAGCTCGAACGACGGACACCGACCGGCACGGCGGAGCTGGACGATCTCAGCTCGTCGCGCGTAGCCGGCCGGACAGGTCGCCGGCGAAGAAGTCCAGGAAGCCGTCCGGGTCGGGCCCGGCGTTCTGCAGCACGATGTGGTCGAAACCGGCCGCGACGTAGGACCGGACCTTGTCCAGGTGCGCCTGCGGGTCGGGGCCGACGGCGAAGAGTTCGCGGATGTGCTTCTCCTCCACGTGCGCGCTGGCCGCGTCGAAGTTGACCGGGTTGGGCAGCTCGCTCATCACCTTCCAGCCGGTGACCATCCACCGGCTGGTCCGCAGCACCGCCTGCACCGCCTGTTGCTCGTCGGTGGCCCAGGCCAGCGGCACCTCGGCGTAGCGTGGACCCGATCCGCCGGCCCGCCGGTAGTGATCGACGATCGACGGCTCCGGTTCGGTGGCGAACATTCCGTCGCCCAGCTCGGCGGCGAGCCGGGCCGACTCCTCGCCGCTGGCCGCCACCGCGATCACCGGCGGGGTTTCCGGAAGGTCGAAGAGCCGGGCGTCCTCCAGGTGCAGGTGTCGGCCCTCGTACGACTGGTATCCGCCCTGCCAGAGCAGTCGGATGATCTCCAGAGCCTCACGCAGTCGCTCGTGTCGGCCCCGCACGCTGGGGAAGCCCTGCCCGACCACGTGCTCGTTGAGTCGCTCGCCGGCGCCCACCCCGAGGGTGAACCGTCCGTCGGAGATCAGCGCCATGGTCGCCGCGGCCTGCGCGATGATCGCCGGGTGGTAGCGCACGGTCGGGCACGTGACGCCGGTGGCGAGGCGCAGGTTGCTGGTCCTGGCCGCGATCGCGCCGAGCACGCTCCAGGTGAACGACGAGTGCCCCTGCGCATCGAGCCAGGGGTGGAAGTGGTCGCTCATCTCGACGAAGTCGAAACCGACCTGCTCGGCCCGGACGGCCTGCCGGATGATCTCCTGTGGCCCGAAGCCCTCCGAGGCCAGCTTGTAGCCGATCTGCATGACGCGCCCCCGATTCCGTCCGCCGGCTGACGTCGGGTCGGTTCCCGACCTCGGCGCGGACAAACGCGGGCGAGACCACCAAACCCAGCCTCCTAGGACGCCCGAGGGGTTGTGCCGCGCGTCGCGGTAACCCTCGGCTGTACGCAGTTCGGCGGGGGAGAAGCCGTGCCCGGACAGCAAACGACCCGCGCCCCGGACGGAGCGCGGGTCGGACGTCGGTGTCCTACTTGGACGGCTCGGGCAGCTTGCAGTCGATCTTGGGGTTGGCACCGATGTAGTTCAACGGCCCGGCCACGATGGTGACCAGGATGGTGCCGGCCTCGGCGCAGTTGGTGTCGTCGCCGCTGTAGTAGCCGCGCTGGCCTCCGGCGATCGCGCCGATCACCAGCCAGATAACGACGATGACTCCGAGTATCGAGGTGCCGCGCATCGCTGCCTCCTGAGGAATGTGGTGGAGAACTGAGGTGCAGGCGTTGTACCCATTCCGTACGAGCGGCCAAACGGTTGCCCGGCCAGCCGCGAATCGTCCGTCCGGCCGATGACAACCGCCGTCGGTACCGCCCGGGCATCGGCCACCCGCACCGGGTAGCGCGGGTCGGCTATCGGATCGACGACCGACCCGGCCGTCGTGCGGGTCGCCGGACGTAGAACTGCCTCACGGCCCCCGCCGAGGAGGACTCATGGACGCCCCGACACCGCCCCTGTACATCGACCGCCCCGAGGACGTCGCGGTCGCGGCCCGCGCGCTCGCCGGCGGCGCGGTGGTCGCGGCGGCGTTCGCCAACTTCTACGTCATCGTCACCCGCCCGGACGCGGCCACCGTCCGCCGGGTCAACCTGGCCAAGGGCCGCCCCATCCAGCAGGTCGGCAGCATCACCACGGCGGTCGGCCGGATCCCGGGGATGTTCGACTGGTCGCGCATCTCGCCCCGCCTGCCGGCCGGCCGGGTGCGCGCGCTGATGGACGCGCTGTACGGCGCCGGACCGTTCGGCTTCCGGGGGCCGGCAGCGGAGCGGCTGCCGGAGCACCTCACCCAGGTCGACCAGGGCCTGCGCACCACCCAGGTGATCGCCCCCGGGCTGACCTGCCCGTCCAACGCCTTCTTCGAGCGGGCGCTCGCCGAGACGGGGTCGGACCACCTCTACATCACCTCGGCGAACCGCTCCCGGCACCTGACCGGCGCGGCCGAGGAACCGGCGCACTGGAAGGCGTGCGCCCTCGCCGCCGACTTCGCGCACCTCGACGACCTGGTGGTGCTCGCCCACCGGGACGAGGCCGCCGCCCGCGCCGCCTACCCGAGCTATCTCACCACCTCGGTCACCCTGGTCTCGTTCCACGCACCCGTCGGCGAGCTGGAGGAGCCACCCGTGCTCACCGTGGACCGGCACGGCTCGCTGCACCTGGACGAGGTCCGCCGCGCCGCCGCGCCACTCGGCCTCCAGGTGCGTCTCGGCGGCGCCGCCGCGCAGCGGTTGCGGGTCCGGGGGTACGCGGGGGCGCTGGTGTGACCCGTTGCCGGGCCGCTGCCACGCTGAGTCGGCGGCGCCGACCGGTGTCAGTGCGGCGGGACCGGTTTCTCCGGCGGCTTGCCGTGACTGCGGCGGAAATCCGCGTAGGCGACACCGGCCAGCACCAGCATGGCGCCGATGGAGGCGTACAACGGCGGCAGGAGCAGCACGACCGGCGCGATGCCGAGCAGGGCCAGCACGCCAACGGGCCGGGACCACGACACCCGGCTGAACACCTCGTACTCGAACGAGGCCCGGCCGGCCAGGAACAGGGCCGGGCCGCCGAGGATGACCGCCACCCAGGCCGGCGGCGTCCGACCGGTCGGCTCGTGCAGCACCAGGTCGAAGCCGGAGGCCGCGGTCACCACGCCGGCGATCATCAACAGATGGGTGTACGGCGCGCTGAACAGGAACCTGCCCGGCGACTGGGCCGCCTGGATGGCCTGCGGCAGCAGCTGGCCGGACTTGTGCACGTAGATCCGCCAGAGCAGCAGGGTGGTCAGGAACGCCGCCGCGAACGCGACGATGTTCTCCGCCTCGTTGTGCTCCATGCTGAACATGGTGCCGATCGTCAGGATGGCGTCGCCCAGGGCGATGATGAAGAACTGCTGGTAGCGCTCGGAGAGGTGCTCGGCGGTCACGTTGCGCTGCTTCTCCGGCACCACCCCGAGCCCCGGCACCGGGTACGCGAGCCGGAAACCGACGTAGTCGATGGCGAGCGCGATGGCCCAGCACAGCATCCGGCCGTCGCCGCTGACGAACGCGCCGATGATCCACGGGATCGCCGAGACGGCGAACCAGACGAAGATTCGCGCCGCGCGACGCTGGGTCTGCGGCTCGCGGCGTACGGCCGGCATCAGGAACAGCCCACGTCCGAGGTGGATCGCCACGTAGGTGCCGGCGAAGACGAGCCCTCGGGCGTTGAACGCCTCCGGGATCGCCGTGGTCATCAGCAGGGCGCCGAACATCACGGCGCTGATCAGCAGCTTGATCTCGGTTCGTTCCGGGTCGTACAGGTCGGTGACCAGGGTGGTGATCGCCCAGGTCCACCAGACGGCGGCCAGCATGATCAGCGCCTGCCCGGCCCGGTGCCAGTCGAGCTGGTCGACCATGCCGCGGGAGATGAGCGCGAGGGCGACCACGTACACCAGGTCGAAGAAGAGTTCGAGCAGCGTCACCCGGCGCGGGCCCTCCGGGTCGCGCACCGGGGGGCGGGGCCGCGGGGACCCGGGCTCCGGCGCGGCGAAGTGCACGGTCGCTCCTGGAGTGCCGGTCGACGCGGCGGGCCGACCGGCCCACCCTCGACCGACGGTAGCGAGAAGCCCACCGCGTGGCCCCGGTTCGTCCGGTCTTCCTCCGACCGGGTGGCGATCGATCGTTCCGCTGGAAACGGCCGAGCCCTCGGCCGGCCGTCACGTTCGACGACCGCCGAGGGCTCGACGCCCGATGTCAGCCCTGGCTGCCGTCCGGCAGCACCGCGACGACCTC
>NZ_JAEVHM010000028.1 GCF_016802865.1 Micromonospora parastrephiae
GTACGCCGGCCTCCCGGACCGACCCACGGGTGGTCCGGCCGCCACCCGGTCGCCGGACTGACCCGGCCGGCGGGCGGGACGCTGCCCACCCGGTGTGCGGCGCTGCTGCATCGTCACACCCCTCCCCCGAGGCTTCGTGCGTTACAAAGGTTGTCGGGAAGCCCCGCGGCGGGGCCTCCCGGCGGCGTCTCAGGCCGAACGGTAGCGCGGGAACGCGCCGGCGCCGGCGTAGCGCGCCGCGTCCGCCAGCTCCTCCTCGATCCGGAGCAGCTGGTTGTACTTGGCGACCCGGTCCGAGCGGGCCGGCGCACCGGTCTTGATCTGACCGCAGCCGGTGGCCACCGCCAGGTCGGCGATGGTGGTGTCCTCGGTCTCGCCGGAGCGGTGGCTCATCATGCACCTGAAGCCGGCCCGGTGGGCCAGGTCCACCGCGTCCAGGGTCTCGGTCAGCGAACCGATCTGGTTGACCTTGACCAGGACGGCGTTCGCCGCCTTCTCCGCGATGCCGCGGGCGATGCGCTGCGGGTTGGTCACGAACAGGTCGTCACCGACGATCTGCACCCGGTCGCCGATCGACGCGGTCAGCGTCTGCCAGCCACTCCAGTCGTCCTCGGCCAGCGGGTCCTCGATCGACACGATCGGGTACTCGTCGGCGAGCTTGGTGTAGTAGGTGCTCATCTCCTCGGCGGACTTCGCGGCACCCTCGAAGGTGTACGTGCCGTTGTCGAAGAACTCCGTCGCCGCCACGTCGAGCGCGAACACGATGTCGGTGCCGAGCCGGTAGCCGGCCTTCTCGACCGCCTCGGCGATCAGGTCCAGGGCGGCCGCGTTGGTCGGCAGGTTCGGCGCGAAGCCGCCCTCGTCGCCGAGCCCCGTCGACAGGCCCTTCTTCTTCAGCACCGACTTCAGCGCGTGGTAGACCTCCGCGCCGGAGCGCAGCGCCTCACGGAACGTGGGGGCGCCGATCGGCGCGACCATGAATTCCTGGATGTCGACGTTGGAGTCGGCGTGCGCGCCACCGTTGAGGATGTTCATCATCGGCACCGGCAGCAGGTGGGCGTTCGGGCCACCCAGGTAGCGGAAGAGGCTCAGCTCGGCGCTGCCGGCGGCGGCCTTGGCCACCGCGAGGGAGACCCCGAGGATGGCGTTCGCGCCCAGCTCCGACTTGCTGTCGGTGCCGTCGATGTCCAGCATCTTTTGGTCGATCAGCCGCTGCTCGCTGGCCTCGTACCCGATGATCTGGTCGACGATCTTGTCTTCGACGTTGGAGACCGCCTTCTCCACGCCCTTGCCCTGGTAGCGGTCGGCGTCACCGTCGCGCAGCTCGATCGCCTCGAACGCGCCGGTGGAGGCGCCGGAGGGCACCGCGGCGCGGGCCACCGTGCCGTCGTCCAGGCCGACCTCGACCTCGACCGTGGGGTTGCCCCGCGAGTCGAGAATCTCCCGGGCGACGATTCCCTCGATGGTTGCCACTGAGTCGCTCCTCGTTGTTGTGATCCGGTCCGTGGGTGGGCCGCGACGGTGCGGCTGAGGCAGGTGTTGAACGCAGCGTATCGGGCCACGGGAAAGGGCACGGCGTCGCCCGCGCACCCGAGTCGCCCCGCGTTGACGGACATTCCCGGATTTCCGGGCGTCAACCGGCAACGGGTTTGCGCTGCGCGGACCAAATCCACCAGTCTGGTCGCCATGCCCGCCGCCTCGACCACCCTCCGCATGCTCGCCGTGTCGGTCATCGCGTCGCTCACGGTCACCGGCTGTCAGACATTCGAGGACGCCGGGGTCGCCATGGAGCGCTCCGAACTCGTCAACGACCTCGCCGCCCGCCTCGACCGGGCCCTGGAGCTGACCTACTCGGCCGACTACCAGCTCCCCGGTGGCCAGACCGCCGCGATCGTGCAGGCCCAGGACCCGGCCCGCTCGTCGTACACCTACCCGGGCGGGCGGCTGACCGTCACCCCGGAGGCGGTCACCCGGTGCACAGCCACCGACGGACGTACGGAGTGCACGCTTGTCGCACCGCCCACACCCACCGGCAAGCCCAGCGTGGCGCTCTTTACCGAGGCGAACCGGCAGGGCCTGGCCACCCCGCCGGTCGTGGTGGGGCTGCTGACCGCCGCCGCGCTCGACCCGCAGGCGGCCATCAAGCAGACCGACACCACCGTCGCGGGCCGCCACGCCACCTGCGTCGAGGTGCAGCGCTCGGACGGCGACTTCACCGCGTGCGTGACCACCGAGGGTGTGCTGGGCAGCTTCACCGGCCCGGTCGACGGCAAGCCGATGGAGCTGGCGCTGAGCCGCTACTCCGAGACGGTGCGGCAGGACGCGTTCGAGCCACCCGCGGGCGCGAACGTGGTGGACCGCCGCCCCGGCGGCCGGTGACCGGCCCGACGCCCGTCGCCCAGCTCGGCGCGTCCGGGCCCGTCGCCCAGCCCGGCGCGTTCCTGCCGGGGGCCGACCTGCGGCATCCGCCCGCGCCCGGCGATCTCGCCCTGCCGGTGCTTCGCGCGACGCTGCTGACCTGCGCCGACGGGCGACCGCTGCGGGTCGCCGACCTTCCCGCCGCCACCGAGTGGGTGCCGCTGGGCGTCCTCGACGGCGTGCCCGCCTGGGCCACCGAGCTGACCACCGCCGACCACGTCCCCGGTCGGGCACGCGGCTGGGCGTCGCTCGCCGCCGAGGTACCCGAACCGTTCGCCACGCTCGCCGGGCGGGCGCTGGCGGTGGTGACGTGGCGGCGTACCCACCGGTGGTGCGGCGCCTGCCGCGCCGAACTCACCGACCTGCCCGGCGAGACCGCACGGCGGTGCCCCGACTGCGACCTGTACGTGCCGATGCAGCTCTCCGCCGCCGTGCTGGTGGCGATCACCCGGCCCGGCCCGCCCGGTCACGCCGACGAGCTGCTGCTGGTCCGGCACGCCACCGGACCGACCGGTCTGTGGGCGCTGGTGGCCGGCTTCGTCGAGGCCGGCGAGACACTGGAGGCGGCGGTACGCCGGGAGGTCGGCGAGGAGGTCGGGCTGGCCGTCGACGGGCTTGCCTACTTCGGCAGCCAGCCGTGGGCGATCTCCGGCCCCGGCGTGCTGCTCGCCGGCTTCACCGCCCGCGCCGCCGAGCCGCACGCCGAGCCGGTGGTGGACGGTCGGGAGCTGACCCAGGCCCGCTGGTTCGGCCTGGACGCGCTGCCGGCGGAACTGCCGCCCGCGTACTCCATCTCGCGCTGGCTGATCGACGCGACGGCGACCGCCGCGCGGCGCTGACCCGCGACGGCGTTGGTTCTTCAGACCCGGAGCAGGGTGCGCAGGTGGCGCGGGGGCGGGCAGTCGTGGGCGAGCATCGCGTCGTGCCAGTCGCGCACCGACACCCCGTCCGGGCGGGCGGCGGCGATCTCGGCCACCTCGCTGTACCCGACGAAGTAGGTGGACAGCTGCGTGGAGGTGAGCAGCGCCCGGCGCCACTTGCCGGCCGCCTCGCCCTCCTCCTGGAAGCCGCGCCCGGTCATCAGCGCCATCGCCTCGGCCTCGGGCAGGTCCTCGGCGTGCACCAACTGGTCGAGCAGCGCGTTGATGGTCATCCGCAGCTGCATCTTGAGCTGCTGCAACCGCACCGGCAGCCCGCCGAAGCCGAGCCCGGCCATCAGCTCCTCGGCGTACACCGCCCAGCCCTCGATGAACGGGCCGGACTCGGCCAACGCCCGCACCCGGGTGCCACCGACGTAGCGGCGGGCGTGGGCGAGCTGGAGGAAGTGCCCGGGCATCGCCTCGTGCACGGTCAGATTGCGGATCATGTGGTCGTTGTACTCGCGGTAGAACGACTCGACCCGGTGCGCCGGCCAGTCCGACGGGGTGGGCGCGATGCAGTAGAAGGTGGGTACGTCCGCCGTCTCCAGCGGGCCGGGCGAGTCGCAGTAGGCGACGGCGACGCCCCGGGCGAACTCCGGCATCTCCTGGATCACGCACCGGTCGTCGACCAGGGTGACCAGGTCGTGGGCGCGGACGAAGTCGGTCGCCTCGTCCAGGGTGATGCCGGCCAGCTCGACGATGGTCGCGTCGTCGGGGTGTTCGGCGGCGAGCACGTCCAGTGCCCGGCGTACCGCCTCGTCGTCGGCCCGACCACCGACCAGCTCGACGGCCGCCGCGCGAATCTCCGCGGTGATCCGGTCCAGGTTGGCCCAGGCGCGGCGCTGGATCTCGGCGGCGCCCAGCTCGGTGTCCAGGGTGTGCCACAGCCGGGCCTCCCAGCGGCGGCGCCCCAGCCGTGGATCCCGGCCCGGCCCGGCGTCGGCGGCGAGGCCGGCGCGCAACCAGGCGACGAACTCCTCCAGCGCGGCCATCGCGGCGGTGGCCGCCGGCTCCACCCGGTCGAGGCTGCCCGGCGCCTGGGCGATCAGCCCCGGCAGTTCGTCGCGGATCAGCGCGGCCGTGCCGGCGAACTGCCCGACCGCCGTCTCGGCGTGGATCCGCGGCATGTCGCGCAGCGTCGCGCGGGCGGTGGCGAGAGCGTCCGGTACGGCGGCGAGCCGGCCGGCCAGGTGGGTCAGCCGCACCTCGGCCGGGGCGTACGGGCGGGCCAGCAGCGGGTGCAGCAGCGGGCCGGGGTTGTGCCGCAACGGATTCCACTCGTGGGAGCGGATCTCGGTCAGCTCGAACAGCTCCCGGTCGACGAACGACGTGAGCAGCGCGTGGTCGACCTGCTCGTCGACGTCGAGTGAGTCCGGGTCCAGCTCGGACAGTGCGTTCGCCGCATCGGAGAGCATCGCGAGATCACCGGCGATCGCGCCGGCGGACAGATCCGGCAACTGGTCGTCGAACCGGTGATCCCCCGCCGAGGTGGCAACCCCCGGTCGCGTCTCCAGCAGAGCCTCGACGACCCGCTCCGCCAATACCTCAAACGCCTCCACCGGCCCAACCCTACCGACCGCGCCGGACCCCGCCGCCACTTCCGTCGATCATGAAGTTATCGCCCTCCGCCTCGGCGTGTCACGGCAACAACTTCATGATCAACGCGGGTCGGCGGATGCGGGCGGGGATTCGGCGGCGCGGACTGCTTCGGCATACGCCAGGGTGGCACGGCGGAGGGCTGCTTCCGGGTCCAGATTTGCCTGGCGGGCCGCGGCGACCGTGGCCAGGAGGCTGGCGCCCAGCCTTGCCTCGGGGTCCACCTGAGAGTCGGCCAACGGGGGTGGGACGGCCAGACCGATGCGGGCGGCGCGGCCCAGGATCTGCGCGGCCAGGGCGAGAGCGGGCTGGCTCAACGCCACGCCGTCCAGCACCGACTCACGCGCCTTCTCGGCCCGCTTGATCCGCTCCCAGTTGGCGGTGATCTCCTCCAGCGTGCCCGCCTCCGCGTCGGCGAAGACGTGCGGGTTACGCCGGATCATCTTGTCGACCAGGCCACCGGCCACGTCGTCGATGGTCCACCGCTCGCCCTCGGGCAGCTCCTCGGCGAGCCGGGCGTGCAACACCACCTGCAGGAGCACGTCACCCAACTCCTCACGGAGCGCGTCGGTGTCGTCGGCGCTGATCGCGTCGTACGCCTCGTAACTCTCCTCCAGCAGGTACCCGGCGAGGCTGCGGTGCGTCTGCGCACGCTTCCACGGATCACCACCCGGCGAGGCCAGCCGGTCCAGTACGGCCACCGCGTCCAGCAACCGGGCACCCGGCGGGTCCCACGATCCGTACATCAGCTCCATCTCGGCCAGCCCCGGCTCCCGGGCCAGCCGCAGACCCAACTCCCGGGCCAGGGCCTCGTCACCGGCCGGGCCGGCCAACCAGACCGCCGTGCCGTGCTCCGCGACCGTGTCCAGCAGCCGCTGCGTCGCCGGGCCGTCCACCACGTCACCTCGGCACCCGCCTGGCGTACGGCCGTGGACAGCTCGCTCTCCGCGCCGGTCAGCACCGCATGCTGACGGACGACGTCCCACGCGGCGGCGGTCAGCAGACCCGCGGGCAGCCGGGGCGAGGTGACCAGCAGGACGATCCGTGCCGTCATGCTCAGCTGGCCGTGCCCTGGGCGTCCGCGGCCGCGTCCGACGGCACCGACTCGGGGGTGGAGATGTCGGTGACCGGGCCCTTTTCGTTGATGTACGGCAGCGAGTAGAAGACCAGCGACTGACCGGTGCTCACCACCGACGGCACCCCCACCGCCCGGTAGCGCGGGTTGATCGTGACGTCGACCCGGCTCGCCTCCTCCTCCAGCGCGGTGCTGAGCGCGGTGGCGCTGCGCACGAAACCGCCGTCGCCGAAGGCCCGCCGCACGTCGGCCACCGGCATCCCACCCTTGATCGCCCCGGTCTTCGCGAGCGCGTCGTAGACGGCCATCAACGAGTCGTCGCTCAGGTCGGCCGGCGGAAGCTGCTGGTTGAGCGCCTGGAGCAGGTCGATCCACTCACCCCAGAGCTTGGCGTACTCGGTGCTGGCCGGCACCCGCAGGTTCTGCTCCAACTGCTGCGGGGTGACCTCGTCGGGCACCTGGAGGTTCTTCGCCGCCGCCACCCGCTTGCCCAGGTCCAGGCTGACCAGCAGGTTCACCACGTCCTGCCGGGTGACGGCGGAACGCAACTGCTCGGGCGACGGCGTGGCCCCCGCCTGGCCGGCCTCCTGGCGGACCGCGTCGCCGTACTTCGCCTGCACGTCGTCGTAGATCGCATCGACCCGGTCCAGTGAGTACGTCGTATCACCGACGTACGCGGCGACGTCCGGCGCGGACTTCCCGCAGGCAGCGAGGGAGAGGACACCCAGAGCCGCGACGCTGGCGGCGGCGATCACACGGCGAGCACGCATGCCCGTCACTCTCTCATGCCCTCCCGGTTGCTGTGACGGCCCCCACCGCACCGCACCCCCGCCTCACGTGGCCGCGACCGTGAGCGGCGCGGGGGCACCCAGCACATCGGAGAGCAACTGGGCGCACCACTGGAGCAGCGCCTGGTCGCGCAGCGGCTCACCACCGATCCGACGGGTGGTCGGCCGGGGCACGCTGACCTGGTCGGTGGCCTGCTTGTAGACCGCGTCCGGGTGGTAACGCTTGAGACGCAGCTGCTTCGAGTCGGGCAACGGCAGCGGACCGAACCGTACGTGCTTGCCCTGCACCGACACGTCGGTGAGGCCGTACCGGCGGGCCAGCAGGCGGAACCGGGCCACCTCCACGAGGTTCTGCACGGGGGCCGGCGGCTCGCCGTACCGGTCGGTCATCTCGGCGACCACCTCGCGCAGCCGATCCTCGTCGCGCGCCTCGGCGAGCTTGCGGTACATCTCCAGGCGCAGCCGCTCCACGCCCACGTAGTCGTGCGGCAGGTGCGCGTCGATCGGCAGGTCGATCTTGACGTCGGTCTCCTCCTCCGGCCGCTCACCCTTGAACGCGGAGACCGCCTCGCCGACCATCCGCACGTACAGGTCGAAGCCGACACCCTCGATGTGGCCGGACTGCTCGCCGCCGAGCAGGTTGCCCGCACCCCGGATCTCCAGGTCCTTCATCGCCACGTACATGCCGGCGCCCAGCTCGGTGTGCTGCGCGATGGTCGCCAGCCGCTCGTGGGCGTGCTCGGTGAGCGGCTTCTCCGGCGGGTAGAGGAAGTAGGCGTACGCCCGCTCCCGGCCCCGGCCGACCCGGCCACGGATCTGGTGCAGCTGGGCCAGACCGAGCAGGTCGGCCCGCTCCACGATCAGCGTGTTGGCGTTCGGGATGTCGATGCCCGACTCCACGATCGTGGTGCAGACCAGGACGTCGAACTCCTTCTCCCAGAAGCCGACCATCACCTTCTCCAGGGCGTCCTCGCCCATCTGACCGTGCGCCACCGAGACCCGCGCCTCGGGTACCAGCTCCCGCAGCCGCCGCGCGGCCCGGTCGATCGACTCGACCCGGTTGTGCAGGTAGAAGACCTGCCCATCGCGGAGCAACTCCCGGTGGATGGACGCGGCCACCTGGCGGTCGTCCTGCGCGCCGACGAAGGTCAGCACGGGGTGCCGCTCCTCCGGCGGGGTGGCGATGGTGGACATCTCCCGGATGCCGGTGATCGCCATCTCCAGGGTGCGCGGGATCGGGGTGGCCGACATGCTCAGCACGTCGACCGAGGCCCGCAGCGTCTTCAGGTGCTCCTTGTGTTCGACACCGAAGCGCTGCTCCTCGTCGACGATCACCAGACCGAGCTGCTTGAACCGGGTGGCCGTCTGCAACAGCCGGTGGGTGCCGATGACGATGTCGACGGTGCCGTCGGCGACCATCTCCAGCGTCCGCTCGGTCTCCTTCGCGGTCTGGAACCGCGACAGCTGCCGGATCTGGACCGGGAACTGGCTCATCCGCTCGGCGAACGTGTTGAAGTGCTGCTGCACCAGCAGCGTGGTCGGCACCAGCACCGCCACCTGCTTGCCGTCCTGCACCGCCTTGAACGCCGCCCGGACCGCGATCTCGGTCTTGCCGTAGCCGACGTCACCACAGATCAGCCGGTCCATCGGGACGGTCTGCTCCATGTCCCGCTTGACCTCGTCGATCGCGGCGAGCTGGTCGGGCGTCTCCTGCCAGGGGAACGCGTCCTCCAACTCCCGCTGCCACGGCGTGTCCGGGCCGAACGAGTGCCCCTTGGACGCCTTGCGGGCGGCGTACAGCTGGATGAGCTGCGCGGCGATCTCCCGGACCGCCTTACGGGCCCGGGCCTTCGACTTCTGCCAGTCCGAGCCGCCCATCTTGTGCAGGGTCGGCTGCTCGCCGCCCACGTAGCGGGAGAGCTGGTCGAGCTGGTCGGTGGGGACGAACAGCCGGTCACCGGGCTGGCCGCGCTTGCTGGCCGCGTACTCGATGACCAGGTATTCGCGGCTGGCGCCGTTGACGGTGCGCTGCACCAGCTCGACGTAGCGGCCGATGCCGTGCTGCTCGTGCACCACGAAGTCGCCGGCCTTGAGCTCCAGCGGGTCGATGGTGTTGCGTCGACGGCTCGGCATCTTGCGCATGTCCCGCGTCGAGGTGCCCCGGCCGCCGGTCACGTCGTTGCCGGTCAGCAGCACGAAGCGGGACGCCTCGTCGACGAACCCGCTGGTCAGCGCCCCACAGGTGACCACCAGCTCACCCGGGGCGGGCGCGACCGGCACCTCCTCGGTCAACCGGGCACCCAGCCCGGCGTCGCGCAGCACCTCCACCGCCCGCTGGGCGGGACCGTGCCCCTCGAAGACCAGCGCGATCGACCAGCCCTCGCCGGCCCAGCGCTTGAGGTCGTCGACGACCCGGCCGGTCTCGCCGTGGTAGAGCGGTGCCGGCTGGGCGGCGAGGGTCACCGCGATGGCGTCGTCCGGGGTGACGGCGGCCTGCTCGGGCGCGTCCTCCCAGGGCTGCCTCGTCTCGGCGGTCTCCGCCTCCACCAGACCGAACGGGGACAGCGTCCACCACGGCTGGCCGAGCTTGCCCGCGGCGGCGCGCACCTCGGCGAGGGTGCGGAAGGCGGCGGCGCCGACGTCCACCGGAGCCTGGCCGCCGACCGCGGCGGCGGCCCAGCTGGCCTGCAAGAACTCCTCCGAGGTACGCACCAGGTCGTGCGCCCGGGTGCGGATCCGCTCCGGATCACAGAGCAGGACGTGCGTGCCGGGCGGCATCGCGTCCAGCAGCAGCTCCAGCGAGTCGGGGCCGACCAGCACCGGCGCCAGCGACTCCATGCCCTCCACCGGGATGCCCTCGGCCAGCTTGTCCAGGATCTCGGCCAGCTCCGGATGCTGCTCGGCGAGCGCGGCGGCCCGGTCCCGCACCGCCGGGGTGAGCAGCAGCTCACGGCAGGGCGGTGCCCAGAGCAGCGGAACCTGCTCGATGGTCCGCTGGTCGGCGACGGCGAAGGTACGGATCTCCTCCACCTCGTCGCCCCAGAACTCGACCCGGGACGGGTGCTCGTCGGTGGGCGGGAAGACGTCGAGGATGCCGCCGCGCACCGCGAACTCGCCCCGCTTGGTGACCAGGTCGACCCGGGCGTACGCCATGTCGGTCAGCCGGCGGGCGACCTCCTCCAGGTCCGCCTCCTCGCCCGCGGCGAGCTGCACGGGCTCCAGGTCACCGAGACCCTTGAGCTGCGGTTGGAGCAGCGAGCGGACCGGGGCCACGACCACCCGCAGCGGACCGGTGCCGCCGTGCGCGTCGGTCGACTCCGGGTGCGCGAGCCGGCGCAGCACGGCCAGCCGACGGCCGACGGTGTCCGAGCGTGGGGACAACCGCTCATGCGGCAGCGTCTCCCAGGAGGGGAAGACCACGACGTGCTCGGCCGGCAGCAATGCGCCCAGCGCGGCGGCCAGGTCGTCGGCCTCCCGGGTGGTGGCGGTTACCGCCAGCACCGGTCGCCCAGCCCCGTCGTTGTCCGCGGCGACCGCCGCGACGGCGAACGGGCGCAGCGCGGCGGGGGCGGTGATGTCGAGGCCGTCGACCTGGGCGGCACCGGAGCGCGCAAGGTCACGCGCCCGGGCCAGCCCGGGGTCGACCAGGGCGGCGGTGAACAGACCGGTGAGCAAGGGAATCCTTCCAGGGGAGTCGACGCACACGACGGCGGCCCCTCGTCCAGTCGGACGGGGGGTGCACGACAACCAGCCTATCCCCGCCGACCGACAGCCACCCCCTTCCGCCCAGGTCCACGCCGCGCCGCGCCCCGCGCCCCGCGCCCCGCGCGATCCGGGAAGTAGGCGTCGCGGCTCCCCGATGCCACTACTTCGTGGATCCAGCACGATCTTGGGAGCGAGCCGGCACCCGGCGCGGCACACCGCCTGCCCGACCCACACACCCCCTGCCGCCACAAGATCCGCGCAACTTCAGGGAAAGTGCGGGCTCGGCCCGCGCTGAGGCAGCAATATCCCTGAAGTTGCGCCAATCGGCACCCTGCGCGGTTCGCGCGGATCTTGACCGACGCCGGGGGTCGTGATCAGGTTTCGGTATGGGCGGGCAGTGGCGGGCACAGTTCGACGCGGAGGTGAGCTTCGCCAACGGCGGCGGGCTGCGTACCGAGGGGTTCCGGCTGGACATCCCCGGTCAGGAGATCACCGACGACGACCTTGCGGCGATGTTCGTCCGGCACCTCGGGCTGCTGATGGTCGCCGACGTGCGGATCAGCGCGAAGACGATCATCGAAGAGCCGCACAAGGGCGGCCGGGGCGTCCCCGTCGACGGTTCCGACACCGATCGTCGGCTGGTCGAGCTGAGCCACCCGATCAGCGACGGCATAACCACCCTGCCGGGCTGGCCGGGACCCCGCATCACCGACTGGCTGACCTTCGCGGCGTCCCGCGAGCGGTATGCCCCGGGTGTGGAGTTCCAAGTGGCCCGGATCGACATGATCGCCAACACCGGCACCTACCTGGACACCCCCGCTCATCGCTGGGCCGGCGGCGACGACCTGACCGGAGTGTCGCTGGATCGGCTCGCCGACCTACCCGGGGTGGTGGTTCGGGTGCCGGCCGGCATCCGGGCCGTGGACCGGCTGATGCTGGCCCCGTACGAGGTGGCCGGGCGCGCGGTCCTGCTGCACACCGGGTGGGATGCGCACTTCGGCACCGAGCGGTACGCCGCGCCGGAGGCGCCGTACCTGACCGGGGACGGCGCCCAGGCGCTGGCCGACGCGGGCGCGACCCTCGTCGGCATCGACTCGATCAACATCGACGACATGAGCCCGGCGGCCGGAGGCGTACGCCCCGCGCACAGCACGCTGCTCGCTGCCGACATCCCGATCGTTGAGCACCTGACCGGGCTGGGCGCGCTGCCGCCGAGCGGGTTCCGGTTCACCGCGGCTCCACCGATGGTGGCCGGCATGGGCACCTTCCCGGTCCGTGCCTTTGCCGTCGTGAACCCCTGATCCCCGCCGCAAGAGTTGGCAGTGACCCGCGTCGGCGCGCCACATTGCTGGAACTCCGCCCGTCGTGCGACTGGACCGTCGGGGCGACGATCTCGACGGCGGCGGGCCTGGCGCGGTGCACCGGGCGCTGGGCGTCTCAGTAGCGCACCGCTCAGTAGCGCACCGCGATCCGGCGGTCGACGGCGTCGACCAGGATCTCGCCCCCGTACGGAATGATCAGCTGCGGGTCGGTGTGGCCGAGGTCGACGTCGAACACCACCACCGCGTCCGGGTTGTACGTCGCGAGCGCGCGGCCGATCGCGTCGCGCTGGGCCTCGCCCCACGCCAGGCGTTCCGGCACCGACAGCGGCTTGGCGAAGTCCCACGCCTTGGGTCGGCCGACGACGACCGCCGGGAAGGCCGCGAGCAGCCCACGCTCACCCATGTTCCGCACGATCCGGAACACCTCCTGCGCGGTGGGCAACTCGTTGGACGTCTCGAAGACCAGCACGGATCCGGTCAGCTCGTCGACGGTCGGTACCCGGTCGGCGGCCATCAGCCAGTGCAGGATCTCCAGGCAGCCGCCCCAGGTGCGTCCCCGCACCACCCGCGCCGGCCCCTGCCAGCGCCAGCCCTCGCCGGGCAGCATCTCCGGCTCGTACGCCAGCGTCTCCGGCTCGGTCCACGGGTTCGGCCGGTCACCCCAGGTAGGCGTGGGTGTCAGGTCGTACCAGTCGGTGGTGAACAGCGCGGCGCGCAGCGAGTCGAAGGTCAGCGGGTGCGGCGCGCCCGGCCGGCCGAGGTGCACCAGCACCGACCCGCCGTGGTACGCCACGATCCCCAGCCGGTACAGGTGGTTGAGCACGTTGGTGTTGTCGGAGTAGCCGAAATAGGGCTTCGGGTTGGCCCGCAGCACGTCGTCGTCGAGATGCGGGGTGACCGTGATGAGGTCGTCCCCGCCGACCGTGGCGAGCACGGCGGTGATGTCCGGGTCGGCGAAGGCGGCGGTCAGGTCGCGGGCCCGGTCGCGCGGGTCCGCCCCCGCCGCACGGGTGGTCGGGTACTCGACCGGCTCCAGGCCGAACTCCTCGCGCAGCCGGCGCAGCCCCAACTCGTACACGTGGGGGAAGACCGCCGGCAGGCCGGCGGAGGGCGAGACGACCGCGACCCGGTCGCCCGGTCGCGGCTTCGGCGGGTAGGTAAGCGACACCATGATCAGAAGCTAGCGGACCAGCCAACCGGTTTCCGCCCTGGGAATCATGAAACGGACCATAGGCCAACAAGGTGGACAAAGGACCGCAGGGTCGAGCCCGCGACCGGGCGCCGCGCAGCATCGGCCTGCTCCTCGGCACCCTCGCGCTGGCCACCGCGTTCATCGCGGCCTATGTCGGAGCGCTGCACCACCCCACACCCCGGGACCTGCCGGTCGGCGTCGCCGCCGGCGACCAACGCGCCGCGGCGACCCTCGCCGCCGTGCGCGACCAGACCACCATCATCAAACCCGTCGAGTACGACGACCCGGGCGCCGCCGAGCACGGCCTGCTCAGCCGCACCGTGTACGCGGTGCTCAGCAGCCGGGACAGCGGGCTGCTCCTCGCCATCGCCAGCGCGTCCGGCCCCTCCGCCACCGGCGCGATCCGGGAGGTGCTGACCACCGCGGCGGCCCGGTCCGGCACCCCGCTACAGGTCGTCGACGAGGTGCCGGTCCTCGGCCGACCCGCGCGGGGTGGTGCCCATCTACCTGAACGTCGGGTTCGTGCTCGGCAGCCCTCGCGCTCTGGGCGATGCTCGGCGGGGTCGCACTGGTCGCCGCCAGCCTGGTCCGCGGCCGACGGGCCGACGCCTCCCACCCCGTTCCGGCCACCGACGGTGGTTGAGATCACGTCGGAAACACGCCTCCGCGGGCAGGAGATCTCCCGGGGCCCCTCCTGTCACCGGGGTCGCGCGGATACGATCCAGGGAGTCGGACAGCGCTGTCCTTCGTACCAACGTAAGGAGCGCATCGTGACCGACCAGCACGACCACGACGGCCCGGACGCCGCGCTGCGCGCCGACATCCGCCGACTCGGCACCCTGCTCGGGCAGACCCTGGCCCGCCAGGAGGGCCGCCCGCTGCTCGACCTCGTCGAGGAGATCCGCGCCCAGGTTCGCAGCGATCCTCCGGCAGCCGCCCAGCGGCTCGGTGGGCTCGACGTGACCACCGGCACCAAGCTCGCGCGGGCCTTCTCCACCTACTTCCACCTGGCCAACATCACCGAGCAGGTGCACCGTGCCCGGGACCTGCGCCGCCGCCGTGCGGTGCAGGGCGGCTGGCTGGACCAGGCGGCCAAGATGATCGCCGAGCGCGGGGTGCCGGCCGAGGAGATCGCCAACGCCGCCCGGCGGCTGGCCGTCCGGCCGGTCTTCACCGCGCACCCCACCGAGGCGGCCCGTCGCTCGATCCTGTCCAAGCTGCGGGCCATCGCCGACGAGTTGGACACCGAGACCGCCAACGCGATCCTCTACGGCGCCAGCGACGAGGGCCCGGCCAACCGCCGACTGGCCGAACTGCTCGACCTGATGTGGCAGACCGACGAGCTGCGGCTGGACCGGCCGGACCCGACCGACGAGGCCCGCAACGCCATCTACTACCTGCGCGACCTGTACGCAGAGGCCGCCCCGCAGGTGCTCGACGACCTGGCCGACACGCTGCGCACACTCGGCGTGGAGACCTCGCCGACGGCCCGTCCGCTGAGCTTCGGCACCTGGATCGGCGGCGACCGCGACGGCAACCCGTTCGTCACCCCGGCGGTCACCCGCGAGGTGCTGACCATCCAGCACGAGCACGGCATCGCGGCCACCGAGAAGGCGATGGACCACCTCATCAACGAGGTCTCCGTCTCCCGCCGGCTGCGCGGGGTGTCGCTGGACCTCTCCGCCAGCCTCGCCGCCGACCTGGACGCGCTGCCCGAGGTGGCACCCCGGTTCCGTCGGGTCAACGCCGAGGAGCCGTACCGGCTCAAGGCGCGCTGCGTGAAGGCGAAGCTGGCCAACACCCGGCAGCGGCTGCGTCAGGGCACCGCGCACGTACCGGGACGGGACTACCGCGGCTCCGCCGAGCTGGTCGCCGACCTGGAGCTGCTGCGCGCCTCGCTGGCCCGCAACTCCGGGCAGCTCACCGCCGTCGGCCGACTGGCCTCCACCATCCGTACGGTGTCCGCGTTCGGCCTGCACCTGGCCACCATGGACGTGCGGGAGCACGCCGAGGCGCACCACGCGGTGCTCGCCCAGCTGTACGAGGCCGTCGGAGAGGTTCCCGACTATCCGGCGCTGACCCGCCTGGAACGCACCAAGCTGCTCGCCGACGAGCTGACCGGCCGGCGTCCGCTGTCCACCCTGGACACTCCGCTCACCGAGGCGACCCGCAAGACGTTCGACGTGTTCGGCACGATCCGCGAGGCACAGGACCGGTTCGGCACCGAGGTGATCGAGTCGTACATCATCTCGATGACCCTGGGCGTGGACGACGTGCTGGCCGCGGTGGTGCTGGCCCGGGAGGCCGGCCTGGTGGACGTCCACAGCGGGCGGGCCCGGGTCGGGTTCGTGCCGCTGCTGGAGACCCCCGCCGAGCTGAACGCCGGCGGCGAACTCCTCGACGAACTGCTGTCGCTGCCCGCGTACCGGGCGCTCGTGACGGCCCGGGGCGACGTGCAGGAGGTCATGCTCGGCTACTCCGACTCCAACAAGGAGGCCGGCATCACCACCAGCCAGTGGTCGATCCACCGGGCGCAGCGCGCGCTGCGCGACGTGGCCGCCCGGCACGGTGTGCACCTGCGGCTGTTCCACGGCCGGGGCGGCACGGTGGGGCGCGGCGGCGGGCCGACGCACGAGGCGATCCTCGCCCAGCCGTACGGCACGCTCGACGGCGCGATCAAGGTGACCGAGCAGGGCGAGGTGATCTCCGACAAGTACACGCTGCCCTCGCTGGCGCGGGAGAACCTGGAACTCACCCTCGCCGCCGTGCTCCAGGCGACGCTGCTGCACACCGCGCCCCGGCAGCCGGCCGAGATGCTGGAACGCTGGGACGCGACGATGGACGTGGTGTCCGAGTCCGCGTTCCGGTCGTACCGGTCGCTGGTCGAGGACCCGGACCTGCCGGCGTACTTCTGGGCGTCCACGCCCACCGAGCTGCTCGGCGCGTTGAACATCGGCTCCCGGCCGGCGAAGCGCCCGAACACCGGCGCGGGGCTGTCCGGCCTGCGGGCCATCCCGTGGGTGTTCGGCTGGACGCAGACCCGGCAGATCGTGCCGGGCTGGTTCGGTGTCGGGTCCGGGCTGGCCGCCGCCCGCGAGGCCGGGCTGGCGGACGTGCTGGCCGAGATGCACCGCAACTGGCACTTCTTCCGCACGTTCCTGTCGAACGTCGAGATGATGCTCACCAAGACCGACCTGAGCATCGCGCGGCGGTACGTCGAGACGCTGGTGCCGAAGAAGCTGCACCCGATCTTCGAGCAGATTGAGCGGGAGTACGAGCTGACCAAGCGGGAGGTGCTGGCCGTGACCGCGTCGCCCGCCCTGCTGGAGAACTCGCCGGTGCTCCAGCGCACCCTCGCCGTACGCGACACCTACCTGGAGCCGCTGCACCACCTTCAGGTGGCGCTGCTGCGGCAGTACCGGGACTCGGGTGCCGCCGGACGGGCGGTGGCCACCGCGCCGGGCGGCCGTCGCGCACCGAGCGACGGCACCGCCCTGGAGCGCGCGCTGCTCACCACGGTGAACGGCATCGCCGCCGGAATGCGCAACACCGGCTGATCAGCCGGAACGGAGAACAGGCCCTGGTCGCTACGACCGGGGCCTGTTCGCAGTCACTCGACGACGCTCAGAAGTCGCCGCCGCCGAAGTCCCCACCGCCGAAGTCGCCGCCGCCGAAGTCCCCGCCACCGAAGCCGCCGCCGCCGTAGTCGCCACCGGCGTAGTCACCACCACCGGCGTAGTCACCACCGGCGTAGTCGCCGCCGCCGACGTCACCACCCTGGTCACCGGCGTCGCCGCCACCCTGGTCGTCGGCGTAGTCGGCGCCGTCACCGAAGCCCTCCTGGTAGCCGGCGTCGTAGCCGTACCCCGGGTCGGCGAAGGCGGGCGAGAACAGCGCGTCGGCGATCAACATGCCGCCGAGCACGCCGGCGCCGGCGCCCAACGCCGTCTTCCACCACGGCGTCGAGTACCAACCGGCCGGCACCGGCCGGCCCTGGTAACGCCCACCCGGGTAGTAGTAGGGCGTTTCCCGGCCCGGCTGGGGACCGGCCCGGAAGGTCTGCCCCTGCACATCGACCTCACGTTCCTTGGTGAGCTGCCCGACACCGCGCGCGGCGGCCAACGTCGGCAACTCGGGCCCGGGATCGATGCCCAGTGCGGTACGCGCCGCCCGGATGTACGCCAGGCCCTCCAGCGCGGTCTCCCGGGCCAGCGCGAACTGGTGCGGCGTGGACGCCTGCTCCAGCTGCGAGCCCGCCGCGTTGTATCGCTCACCGGCGTCGGCCAGCGCCTGCCGGACCGCGGGCTCCTCGCCGTGCAGGTTCATCAACTGGCCGCCGAGACGCTCGTACCAGCGTTGCGCCTCCGCGCGGGCGTCGCCCAGCTCGGTGCGCCGACGGGCGGTGGCCTGGGAGCGGATGAGCGCCGCGGCACCCAGCGCGCCGACCAGCACAACCACGAGGCACAGCACAAGTTCCATGCCAACGAACGTACCCCCGGGTGTCACGTCGTACCCGTCTGGCAAGCTCCGGTGATGGACGTCTCGACGCTGCTCCTGGTGATCGTGTGCCTCGGCGTCGGCGGGGCGCTGGGTTGGCTGGCGGCCCGGTCCCGGTCGGCGGCCGACATCGCCCGCCTCGACGCCACCCTGGCGGCCACCCGCGAGGGCGAGGGGCGGCTGGAGCAGTCCATGCGGGCGTTGAGCTACGAGGCCACCGCCCAGTCCCAGGAGGCGGTGGCCCGTGCGGTCGCTCCGCTGCACGACACCCTGCGCCGCTACGAGCAGTGGGTGGCCGAGCTGGAGCACGACCGGGTCGACGCGTACGCCGAGCTGCGTGAACAGGTGCGCTCGATGAGCGCGGTCTCCGGTGAGCTGCGCACCGAGACCAAACAGTTGGTGGCGGCGCTGCGCGCGCCGCAGGTGCGGGGCCGGTGGGGTGAGCACCAACTGCGCCGGATCGTCGAGGCGGCCGGCATGCTGGAGCACTGCGACTTCTCCGAGCAGGTCACCGCGGCCACCGACCAGCAGGTCGTCCGTCCGGATCTGGTGGTCCGGCTGCACGGCGGCCGGTCGGTGGTGGTGGACGCCAAGGCGCCTTTCGACGCGTACCTCACCGCGATGGAGGCCCGCGACGAGCGGGGCCGGGACAGCCACCTCGACGCGCACGCCCGGCACCTGCGCGGGCACGTCGACGCCCTGGCCGCGAAGTCGTACTGGTCGGCGTTCGACAGCTCACCGGAGTTCGTGGTGCTGTTCGTCCCCGCCGACCCGTTTCTCGACGTCGCGCTCCAGCGTGACCCGTCGCTGCTGGAGCACGCCTTCACCCGCAACGTGGTGCTGGCCACGCCGGCCACCCTGGTCGCCCTGCTGCGCACGGTCGCCTACTCCTGGCGGCAGGAGGCGCTGGCCCGCAACGCGCTCGCGGTGCACACCCTGGCCCGGGAGCTGTACGGCCGGCTCTCCACGCTGGGCGACCACGTGGGCAAGCTCGGGTCGTCCCTGGCCGGCGCGGTGACCGCGTACAACCGGGCGGTCGGTTCGCTGGAGGCCCGGGTGCTGGTCAGCGCCCGCAAGCTCGCGGAGCTGGGCGTCTCGGACGAGGAGCTGGCCACGCCGGCGCAGGTCGAGTTGACGCCACGGCAGCCGCAGGCACCCGAGCTGGCCGACCCGGTCGACGACGGGTTGTCGGCCCGCGAGCCCACCCGCCCCTGAGTCAGGCGGGTCGCGCCGTCTCCACCTGGAACGGGGTGCCCTGCTGGCAGGTGGTCATCAGGCCCGGCTCCACCCGACCGGTGACCGTGACCTTCGCCCCGGCGCGCAGCACGTCCCGTGGGCCGCCCAGCAGCAGGTAGCCGTCGAGCAGCAGGCAGTTCGGTTCGACACCGGACGTGACCGTGCCGGTGAGCGAGGTGGAGGCACCGGCCGACGGGGTGCTGGACCCGGCGGGCGGCGTCGAGGGCGGGGTGGTCGGATCGGTCGGGCCGGCGCTCGGCTGGCTGGGCACCGGCGTCGCTCCGGTCGGGCTGGGGGTGGCGGGGCCGCCCGTGCCACCACAGGCGCTCAGCGCCACGCACAGCGCCAGGGCGGGTACGGCGAACCGAAGGGTCCTCATACCCGTATCCGACGTGCCGCGCCGCCGAGCCGTTCCCGGCGACACTCAGCCGCGCGCCGCTGCGGCGGCCTTCATGTCGCGCCTGAGTTCCTGCGGCAGCGAGAAGGTGAGCCGCTCGTTGGCGGTGGTGATCTCCTCGACGTCGGCGAAGCCCCGCGCCGCGAGGTGGGCCAGCACGTCCCGGACGAGGTCCTCCGGAACGCTCGCGCCGGAGGTCAGGCCGACCGTGGTGGCCCCCTCCAGCCAGGCGTCGTCGATCTCGTGGGCGAAGTCGATCAGGTGACCGGCGCGGGCCCCGGCGTCCAGGGCGACCTCGACCAGGCGGACCGAGTTGGAGGAGTTCGTCGAGCCGACGACGAGCACCACGTCGCAGTCGGCGGCGATCTCCTTGACCACGTGCTGCCGGTTGGAGGTGGCGTAGCAGATGTCGTCGCTGGGCGGCGACTGCAGCAGCGGCAGCCGCTGCTTGAGTCGGGCCACCGTCTCCAGCGTCTCGTCCACCGAGAGCGTGGTCTGGGAGAGCCAGACCACCTTCTCCGGATCACGGACGGTGATCTTGTCGGCGTCGTCCGGGCCGTCCACCAGCTGGATGTGCGCGGGAGCCTCGCCGGCGGTGCCGATGACCTCCTCGTGACCCTCGTGGCCGATCAGGAGGATGTCGTAGTCCTCGGCGGCGAACCGCTTCGCCTCCTGGTGCACCTTGGTGACCAGCGGGCAGGTCGCGTCGATCGCCTTCAGCGAACGCGCCTTGGCCTGCTCGTAGACCTCCGGCGCCACGCCGTGCGCGGAGAAGATGACGGTGGCGCCCTCCGGCACCTCCTCGTTCTCCTCCACGAAGATCGCGCCCTGGGCCTCCAGCGTCCGCACGACGTGCTTGTTGTGCACGATCTGCTTGCGGACGTAGATCGGGGCGCCGTAGAGCTTGAGCGCCTCCTCGACGGTCTGCACCGCACGGTCGACACCGGCGCAGTAGCCGCGGGGCTTGGCCAGGAGCACGCGCTTGCCGGTCCGGGGAGTCGCCTCAGCCTCAGTCACCCATCCATCGTACGTGCCGGATCTCGGACCCGGTGATCAAGAGGTTTGCGTCGGAAACGCGCCCGGACCCGACGCGAATCTCTTGATCACCGCGAGGGTCCGTAGGGTGGGCGGGTGAGCACGGACGGGACGCGGGTGGGCGGGGGCAGCGGCAGCAGCAGCGCCGAGGAGCCCTGGCCTGTTCGGGTGGTCAGCCAGAAGGTGGGCGCCTGGATCGCCAAGCTGGGCTGGGTGTGGGTGGACGGGCAGGTGGCGCAGATCAGCCGCCGCCCCGGCGCCAGCACCGTCTTCCTCACCCTGCGTGACCCGTCGGCCGACCTGAGTCTGACCGTCACCACCAACCGGGACGTGCTCGACGCCGGCGCGCCGGAGCTGCGCGAGGGCGCGCGGGTGGTGCTGCACGCCAAGCCGGAGTTCTACGCCGCCCGGGGGACGTTGAGCCTGCGGGCCGACGAGATCCGCCAGGTGGGGCTCGGTGAGCTGCTCGCCCGGCTGGAAAAGCTCAAGAAGCTGCTCGCCGCCGAAGGGCTGTTCGACCGGGCCCGCAAGCGCCGACTGCCGTTCCTGCCCGGACGCATCGGCCTGATCACCGGCCGGGCGTCGGCGGCCGAACGGGACGTGCTGACCAACGCGCGCCGGCGCTGGCCGGCCGTGGAGTTCCGTACGGTCAACGTGGCCGTGCAGGGCCCATCCGCGGTTCCGCAGATCATCGACGCGCTCAAGGTGCTGGACGCCGACCCGACCATCGAGGTGATCATCATTGCCCGGGGCGGCGGTGGCATCGAGGACCTGCTGCCCTTCTCCGACGAGGCGCTCTGCCGCGCGGTGTTCGGCTGCCGTACGCCGGTGGTCAGCGCGATCGGTCACGAGACCGACGCCCCGCTGATCGACTACGTCGCCGACCTGCGCGCCTCCACCCCGACCGACGCGGCCAAGAGGGTGGTGCCCGACCTCAGCGAGGAGGTGCGCCTGATCGGTCAGGCGCGGCACCGCCTCCAGCGGGCGGTACGCCACCTGGTCGACCGGGAGTCCCACCGTCTCGACGGGCTGCGGTCCCGGCCGGTGCTGGCCCGCCCGCAGGTGATGGTCGAGCAGCGGGCCACCGAGCTGACCGCGCTGCGCCAGCGGGCCGGCCGCTGCCTGGAGCACCGGCTCGCCTCCGCCGAGGACGAGTTGCGGCACACCCTGGCCCGGCTGCGTGCGCTCTCCCCCGCCGCCACCCTCGACCGGGGGTACGCGATCGTGCAACGCGCGGACGGGCACGTGGTGCGCGCGGCGGCGGAGGTCGGCAAGGGTGACCCGCTGCGCGTCCGGCTGGCCGAGGGTGAACTGGCCGCCACGGTCGACGGCTGAGTGGCGGGGCGCGGCGAGGCGGAACGGGGTGTGCTGAGATGGGACGCGATGACTGACGACACGAAGGCCGGGCCGGACGAGCGGCTCAGCTACGAGCAGGCCCGCGCCGAGCTGGCTTCGGTGGTCGAACGGCTGGAGGCCGGCGGCACGTCCCTGGAGGAGTCGCTGGCGCTCTGGGAGCGTGGCGAGGCGCTGGCGGTGATCTGCCAGCGTTGGCTGGACGGCGCCCGGGCGCGGATCGAGGCCGCCCGGCAGGACCCCGCTTCCTGAGCGCTGCCTCGGCGAACAAACCGCCGGGTGCGGCGAGCGAACCGCCGGGTGGGGCGGCCGGAGCCACCCCACCCGCGTACGAACGTCAGTTGAACAGGCTGTACAGCTCGGCCGGCGCCTCGACGACCTGGTCCGCCGGCGGCTTCTGGGCCGCGGTGGCCGCACCGTAGTCGGAGTACGTCATCCGGATCTCCTGCGCGGCGGTCTGCCCGGCGGCCGGGAGTTGCAGCACCAGCTCGCTGAGCCGGCCCTGCGGGTCCACCTTGGCCGTGAACGGGACGGTCTTCGCCTGGGTGCCCAGCGCGGCGATGGTGGCGGGGTTCAACGAGCCGGCCTCGGCCGCCTTGGTGACGTCGAGGGTGCCCGCGTACGTGCCGGTGCCGGTGCTGCGGACCTCGGTGATGCCCTGGGTGAGGACCGCGCTGCCGGCCGGGTCGACCTTGTCGAAGTCGAAGCCGAGGTTGCGGTTGCCCTTGATCCGGGCCTGGTCGAGGTGCTGGTACTTACCCAGGTTGAGCTGCTTGATGGCGGGCAGGCTGTTCGCGGTGGGGCCGGTGAGTTCCAGCTTCACCCAGCTGTCCGGCTTGAAGTGGATCACGTCGAGCTTCATCGCCAGGTCCGAGGAGGGCCCACCGATGGCGATCTTCATGGCCGCGCTCTGGCTCGGCTGGTGCACCTGCCCCTCCGCGGTCGAACCGGCGGCGGTGAGGCTGAACCGGAAGTTGCCGTTGCTGATCTCCTTGGTGGAGTCGAGCAGCGCCTGCTTGGCGTCGCCGGCCACCGGCGCGCCGCCGGACGGGCTCGCCGAGCCGGACGCGCTCACGGTCGGGGAAGGGGTCGATCCGGCGGTGCCGGTCCCGCTGGCGCAGGCAGCCAGGGCGGGCGTGAACAGGGCGGCGGCTACCAGGCCTGCGCCGAGACGTCGAACAGTCATGCGTGTCTCCCAAGAGGGTCACCCGACGACCTGGACGGCGCCGGAAACCGGGCGACGCAGCAGCACCGTCGGCTGCGTCGCGCGACCCGGACCGAGCAGCGCGCCCGGGTCACACCCTCCTTGTTCCCTGCCGACGCGTCGCACAATCACCCTTCTGTCCGCTTGTCGCGCGACGACGGCGGCCGGGGGCCGGTCAGCGCAGCGAGCCGGCGAGTTCGCGCAGCTCGTTGTCCCGGGCGTCGCCGATGACGAGCACCGTACGGGTCGGCTCCAGCAGGACCAGTGCCTGCTGATTTCCCCGCGCGGTGTAGCGCTGCCAGGTGCGCCCGGCCAGCTCGGTCGGGCCCTGCGGCTGGCCCTGGTCGGTCAGTTCGGCGGGGAGCAGCCGCTCCGCCGGCACGCTGCTCTGCACCAGTTGGACGCCCCGCCCCTCCGGCGTGAGGTAGCCGATCCGCAGGTTCGCGCCGCCGTCGACCGTCTGGTAGCGGGCGCTGACCGTGCGCCAGTCGGCGCCGAGCCCCTGCGGCTGGCTCACCGGGAACACGTTCGCCGACCGGGCCTGTTCGACCGCCGACGTCGGGTCGACCGTGGTGGCCTGGTCGCCACCGAGGAAACCCCGGTAGAACGCCAGCAGCAGCGCGATCGGGATCAACAGCACCAGCAGCGAGATCGCCATGTCCTTCGGCGACCGCTCGGACCTGGCGGGTTCCAGTCGCGGCGGCGGGGCGGGCCGCTCGCCGGTCTCCGTGGCGGCGTCGCCCCGGCCCGGCCCGGGCTCGACCAGGGCCGGTTCACCGTCCGGCGGGGTCGTCGGGACGGTCGCGGCAGGCTCATCACCGGGGCCGGCGGGGACGGCGGCCGGCGGCTGGCCGTCGGGCGGCGTGCGGTCGGCGGGTACGCGGTCGGCTGGCTGTGCGGGTTCCACCCCGCCATCTTCGCAGCCGCCCGACCGGCGGTATCCGGGCCATCACCGCCCCGCGCCGCCACGCGGTCGGCCATCGTGTGAGGATCAGCGACAGAGCCGGCAGCGGGGACCGCCCCGTCACCGGTCGTCCCCGCACCGTCGCGAGGAGGAGCCGTCATGACGAACACCAGGACGCGGATCCCACAGGATCTCGACCGCAACCTTGCCCTCGACCTGGTCCGGGTCACCGAAGCCGCGGCGATGGCCGCCGGCCGGTGGGTCGGCCGGGGCGACAAGGAGGGCGGCGACGGGGCCGCGGTCGACGCGATGCGCAAGCTGATCAACTCGATCCAGATGCGCGGTGTGGTGGTGATCGGCGAGGGCGAGAAGGACAACGCGCCGATGCTCTTCAACGGCGAACACGTCGGCGACGGCACCGGCCCGGAGGTGGACGTCGCCGTCGACCCGGTCGACGGCACCACGCTGATGAGCAAGGGCATGCCGAACGCGCTGGCGGTGCTCGCCGTCTCGGAGCGGGGCGCGATGTTCGACCCGAGCGCGGTCTTCTACATGGAGAAGCTCGCCGTCGGGCCGGCGTACGCCGACGTGATCGACATCAACGCCGGGGTGGCCGAGAACCTGCGCCGGATCGCGAAGGTCAAGGGCACCGACGTCTCCGAGGTGACGGTCTGCGTGCTGGACCGCAGCCGCCACGACGACCTCGTCACGCAGATCCGGCGGACCGGGGCGGGCATCCGCTTCATCTCCGACGGCGACATCGCCGGCTCGATCGCGGCCGCGCGGGGTGAGTCGGACGTCGACGTGCTGATGGGCATCGGCGGCACCCCGGAGGGCATCATCTCCGCCTGCGCGTTGAAGTGCATGGGCGGGGCGATGCAGGCCAAGCTCTGGCCGCGCGACGCCGAGGAGCGGGAGAAGGCGCTCGCCGCCGGGCACGACCTGGACCGGGTGCTGGGCACCGATGATCTCGTCACCGGCGACAACTGCTTCTTCGTGGCCACCGGAGTCACCTCCGGGGACCTGCTGCGCGGGGTGCGTTACCGGGCCGGCGGCGCGTACACCCAGTCAATCGTGATGCGCTCGAAGAGCGGCACGATCCGCGTGATCGACTCGTACCACCGGCTGGAGAAGCTGGCGCTGTACTCCGCGGTCGACTTCGACGGCCGGCCGCTGGCCGAGCAGGAGTGACCGTCGCCGGCGTCGCGACACCGCCGATCCTCTCCGCGACCCGCCGGATCGCCGGCGTGGCGCTGGCGTCGATCTCCGGGGTCGCGGTGGCGGTGCAGTCCCGCATCAACGGCGAGTTGGGGGTACGCCTCGCGGACGGGTTCGCCGCCGCGGTGGTCTCGTTCGGCATCGGCCTGCTGGTGCTGCTGGTGCTGGTGCCCGCCACCCCCGGCGGGCGACGTGGCCTCGCCGCGGTATGGCGCGCGCTCGCGACAAGATCGCTCTGGCCGTGGCAGTGCCTCGGTGGCATGTGCGGGGCGTTCCTGGTGGCCTCCCAGGGAATCACCATCGGCTCGCTGGGGGTGGCGGTCTTCACCGTGGCCGTGGTCGCCGGCCTGTCCGGCAGCAGCCTCGCCGTGGACCGGGCCGGCATCGGGCCGAGCGGCCGGCAGCCGGTCACCCGGCAACGGCTGGCCGGCGCGGTGCTCACCGTGCTCGCGGTCGGCCTGGCGGTCGGTGACCGGCTCGGTGCTCCGGGCACGCTGGCGCTGGCCCTGCTGCCCCTGCTCGCCGGGGTGGGCACCGCCTGGCAACAGGCGGTCAACGGGCGGGTCCGGGCGGCGGCCGACAGCGCGTTGACCGCCACACTGGTCAACTTCGCCGTCGGCACGGTCACCCTGCTCGTCGCGTTCGCCGTCGACATCGCCGTACGCGGTTGGCCGACCGGCCACCTGCCGAGCGAGCCGTGGCTCTACCTGGGCGGTCCGATCGGCATCGTGTTCATCGCCGTCGCCGCCGCGATCGTGCGTTTCACGGGTGTCCTCCTGCTCGGCCTGGCCACCATCGCCGGCCAGATCATGGGGGCGATCCTGCTGGACCTGCTGCTGCCCACGGCGGCCTCACACCCCGGCCCGAACACCCTGCTCGGAGCCGCGCTGACCATGGTGGCCGTGCTGATCGCCGCGCTGGCGCCACCCGCCCGCCGCTGAAACGGCCCACCTCTGCAAGGCTCAGCGCGGCGGCAGCTGCGACGGGTGGGGCGGATCGGGGCGCCGCCGGCGGGCGCGGAGGGTAGGGCGGAAAGGGCGCGTTCGGATGGGGCTGGTAGGGCGGGCGCGGCGGGTACCGGCGCTGGTACGCGCGGGCCGGGTCGACCAGGCCGGCGATCCGGATGGCCAGCAGCACGCCCGGCACCGTGGCCAGCAGGGCGAGCGCCACCGCGAACCGGGTCCGCAGCGGGATGCCGTAGAGCCAGCCGATCAGCGGCAGCCCGCTGAGGAGAACGGTGAGCGGGAAGCCGCCCAACGCCCACCCGCCCCAGCGGCTCGTCGCACCTCCGTGACGGGCACCGATGAACAGAACGACCGCCGTCAGCGCGCCCCAGGGCAGCACGACCATCAGCAACGCCGGAACGGTGAGGAAGTCATCGCCGCGTTGCCAGAGCAGCGCGAGCGCAATCGTGGCGAACATCATCGACAGACCACCGGCCAGCCCCCACCAGGCACTGCCGCCGCTCCGGCGGACCGCCAGGTGAGCGGCGAGCACGAGGACCGTGAAGCCGAGGGTCAGGGCGAGCGCGACGGCGAGCAGCAGGTCCGTCTGGCGATCGCCGGGTCCGCCACCATCGATGCGCGGCAGATCGTCCCGGTGGATGGCAGAGTCGTCCTGCCGGAACAGAAAACCGTCGCGCTGCCACGCATCGTCGGATACGCGGCGCAGGAAGCCGTCGCGCCCGTTGGCGACCAGCACCTCGTGGCCCCCGCCCGCGCCGCGGTAGACGATCAGATCGCGGGAGGCGAAGTGCCGGCCGATGTTGCCCGGGTTCGGGGACCTGCGGGCCAGTTCCTCCCTCCGCGCGTCCGACACCTCCCAGGCCACCCGCCAGGTTGCGCCAGCGTCGTCGCTCTGCTCCACCCGCAGGTGCCCGGCGACCACCCGGTAGCAGCGTCGCGGGTCGTCCGGTGCACACGCCTGCCGCTGCCCGGCGCCCTGCTGGAAGAGGCGCGACTCCTCGGTCTCGGTGACGGGCCGCCAGGTGGTCGCGGCGTCGTCGCTGACGGCCCACTGCCCAGCCGAGGGCCCGGTCGGCCAGTCCGTGTAGCCGGAGCCGACCGAGATCGCCGGCTGTCCGTCGAGCATCGTGGTGCCCAGCGCGTAGGGGTAGTGGACCGCGCTGGTGGCCGCCACGGCCAGCACCGCGGGCGGCAGCACCACCAGCAGCCGGACCAGCCGGGCGGTCCGTTGGCGCACCGGGTGGCGACGCGAGCGCGTCCAACTCCACCAGGCCAGGCCGAGCGCCGGCAGGGTGAGCAGGTCGGTCCGGTCGGCCCGGACCAGCGACGGTCCGGCCAGCACGGTCCAGACCGACGAGGCCAGCTCGGCGGCGTACCCGCTGGATTTGACGACCGCGAACCCGGCGCCCACCGACGCCAGACCGACCAGCGCGGCGGCCCGGGACGGCAGCCGCGGCACCAGGAGGGTCAGCAGCACCGCGACCAGCGGCGGGACGAGCACCAGGCCGGCGACGTCGCTCAGCTTGCCGGTCAGCAGGCCCGGGAAGGCCGGCTTCAGCACGTGGTCGTTGACCAGCAACAGGACCAGCGCGAGCAGGGTGGCCGGGTGGCAGAGCCAGGACAACGTCGTCGGTGCGCCGTCGTGCGGTGTCTCGGGACCCGTCATCCCCTCAGGGTCCGGCCGGCCCGTCTCGATCGGGACACGGCCCGGTCAGTGTCCGATACCGACGGTCAGCCGGCGTCGGAGGAGTGCCCGGGGAACAGGTGGGCGCTCGGGTCGATGGCCACCGCCGCGTTGTTGACCGCCGTCGCGGCCTCGCCGAAGCCGGTGGCGATCAGCCGGACCTTGCCCGGGTACTCCGTGATGTCGCCGGCCGCGAAGACCCGGGGAAGGTTGGTGGCCATGGCGCTGTCCACCAGGATGTGCCGCCGGTCCAGCCGCAGCCCCCACTCCGCGAGCGGGCCCAGGTCGGCGGTGAAGCCGAGCGCGGCAACCACGGTGTCCACCGGCAACGTCTCGGTCGCGCCACCGCGCACGGTCACCTCGGCGCCGGTCACCGTCTCCTCCCCGAACAACCTGGTGACCTCGGCGTTGACCACCACCCGGACGGGCAGGGACAGCACCCGGGCGACGGTGGAGGCGTGCGCCCGGAACTTCTCCCGGCGGTGCACGAGGGTCACCGAACGGGCCAGCGGTTGCAGTGTCAACGCCCAGTCGAAGGCGGAGTCACCGCCACCGACGATCAGCACGTCCCGGTCGGTCAACTCGGCCGGCTCGGTGACGAAGTAGACGATTCCGCTGCCGGGCGCGGCGTCGGCGCAGGGCAGCGGCCGAGGGCTGAAGCTGCCCAGCCCGCCGGTGACCACCACGGCGCCGCAGCCCAGCTGCTCACCACCGGCCAGACCGAGCACCGGCCGGTCGTCGGTGTACGAAAGTTTCTCGGCCCGGGTGCCGAGCAGGTACTGCGGTCCGAACGGCGCGGCCTGGGCGACCAGGTTGGCCACCAGGTCACGGCCCTTCACGGCGGGAAACCCGGCCACGTCCAGGATCAGCTTCTCCGGGTACATCGCGGTGACCTGGCCACCGGGCTCGGGCAGCGCGTCGATCACCGCCACCGACAGCCCCCGGAACCCGGCGTAGTACGCGGCGAAGAGGCCGGCCGGACCGGCCCCGATCACAGCGATGTCGACCTCACGCATGGCGTACCGTCGCTTTCCGCTCACGGATCAACGCTTGCTGATCCAGACCGTAGGCGGGTGGCAGCGGTCGGGCAAGCATGTCCCAGGGGCGCGCCGTCGAGCCGGTCAGGGCAGGCTGAGCGTGGACCCCGAGTAGTCCGGGCCGTCGACGGCCGGCCGTCGACGGCGGAACAGGATCGCGGCGACCACCCCGCCGAGCAGCCCGAACAGGTGCCCCTGCCAGGAGATCCGCTCGTCGGTGGGGAGAATGCCGACGAGCTGCCAGCCGTAGAGCAGGCCGACCAGCAGGAAGACCGCGAAGTTCCACCAGCTGCGCTCGACGATGCCCCGGGTGAGCAGGATGCCCAGGTACCCGAAGATCACCCCGCTGGCGCCGACCACCACCGAGTTGGGTGAGCCGGTGAACCAGACGCCGAGCCCGCTGACCAGGATGATGACCAGGGTCGACCAGAGGAAGCGACGGGCGCCGGCGGCCAACACGAACGTGCCGAGCAGGATCAGCGGGATGCTGTTGCTGTACAGGTGGTCGAAGCCGTGGTGCAGGAACGGGGAGAAGAAGACCCCGTCCAGGCCGTCGATGCGGTGCGGGATGATGCCGGCCGTGGCGTCGAGGCCGAACGCGAGCCCCTGGTCGATGGCCTCGATGAGGAAGAGGAACGGGACCACCGCGCACATGGCGACGAAGGCCCGGCCAAGCGCGGCGTAGAACGCCTCGGTGCCGAACCGGAAGGGGTCGCCGCTTGGCGGGTGCAGGCTCACCCCCCAACTGCTATCAGCAAAAGGGGTCGACCGCCACTCACGTCCCGTCCGCACTTCCGGTGTACGCGCGACGGCGGGACAGGTGGTCCTCCACCCGCCCCGCCGTCGACAGCGTCAGTAGTGGCCGTTGTTCTGGAAGTAGTTCCAGGCGCCACAGGGCGTGTCGTACCTGCCCTTGATGTAGCCGAGCCCCCACGTGATCTGGGTGGCCGGGTTGGTGCGCCAGTCGTCCGCGATCGAGCTCATCTTGCTGCCCGGCAGCGACTGCGGAATTCCGTACGCGCCCGAGGAGGAGTTGCTGGCCTTGTGGTTCCAGCCGCTCTCCTTGGTCCAGAGCTTCTCCAGGCAGGGGAACTCGGCGATGCCGAAGCCCGCGTCGATCATCAGGGCACAGCCGGTCTTGCGGTTGCCGCTGTACTCCGCGCAGGACGCCGGGATCGGCCCGTCGTACGGCTTGGCAGCCGCGTTGGCCGCCTCGCGCTCGCGCTTGCGGGATGCCGCGGCGGCCTCGGCCCTGCGTGCTCGCTCGGCGGCCTCCTTGGCGGCCTGCGCCGCCCGCAGCTTGGCCTGGTACTCGGCGGCCCGCTGCTTGGCGAGCGCCACCTGGTGGGTGGCCTGCCGCTCGCGCTGGTACGCGAAGTCGGCCCGGTCGACCTCGAGGCTGACCTGCTCGGTCAGGCCCTGTTGCTGGGTTTCCCGGTCTTCGCCCAGGTAGAAGCCACCGGCAACGCCCACGGAGAGCAGCGCGACAGCGGCCGTACGGGCGCCCAACCGGCTCCACAGCCGACTCACGAAGTGGTCCCTTCGTCGGGGGCAAGGACGCGGCGCGGTGCCCGGCCACCTCTGGCCGTCGGCCGTGCCGCGAGCGCCCCGACCGGTTGCCGGTCGCGCCGACGCACCGACCTTCGCCGATGTCGCCGTCTCGGCGACGAGTGATCACCGACGATACTTCCGGTGCGTGGGCGCTCGTGGGACACCATCGCGCACAGTGAGGCCGATGGGAAACCAGCCGGGCCGTTTGTGATTTGCGCCACACGTAAAATGTGGACGAAACCCTACATAACCCCCGTCACAGAGGGATGTCCTCCAGAAGATCCGTCACCATAGCGGCGATCGGCGACCGCTCCGAACGGCTGAGCGTGACGTGGGCGAAGAGCGGATGACCCTTGAGCGCCTCGATCACCGCGGTCACCCCGTCGTGGCGCCCGACCCGCAGATTGTCCCGCTGGGCCACGTCGTGGGTGAGCACGACCCGGGAGCCCTGGCCGATGCGGGACAGCACGGTCAACAGGACTCCCCGCTCCAGCGACTGGGCCTCGTCCACGATGACGAAGGCGTCGTGCAGGCTGCGCCCCCGGATGTGGGTCAGCGGCAGCACCTCGAGGATGCCCCGCGAGGTGACCTCCTCCAGCACGTTCTCGTGCACCACCGCGCCGAGCGTGTCGAAGACCGCCTGGGCCCACGGCGACATCTTCTCCGACTCCGAACCCGGCAGGTAGCCCAACTCCTGGCCGCCGACGGCGTACAGGGGGCGGAACACGATCACCTTCTTGTGCCGGCGACGCTCCATCACCGCCTCCAGGCCCGCGCAGAGCGCCAACGCCGACTTGCCCGTGCCGGCCCGCCCACCCAGCGAGACGATCCCGATCGACTCGTCGAGCAGCAGATCGAGGGCGACCCGCTGCTCGGCCGACCGGCCGTGCAACCCGAACGCCTCCCGGTCCCCCCGGACCAACCGCACCGACTTGTCCGGCAGCACCCGGCCGAGCGCGGAGCCACGCGCGGAGTGCAGCACCAGGCCGGTGTGACACGGCAGCCCGGCCGCCTCGTCGACGTCGAGCGTCTCCCCGGCGTACAACGAGGAGATCTGCTCCTCACCCAGCTCCAGCTCCGACATGCCCGTCCAGGTCGGGTCGCTGGCCTGGCCGTGCCGGTACTCGTCGGCCCGCAGGCCCACCGAGGCGGCCTTGACCCGCAGCGGCATGTCCTTGCTGACAAGCGTGACCTCCCGCCCCTCCGCGGCGAGGTTGAGCGCCACGGAGAGGATCCGGGCGTCGTTGCTCTCGGTACGGAAACCGGGCGGCAGCACCCCGTCGTCGGTGTGGTTCAGCTCCACCCGCAGGGTGCCGCCGGCGTCGTTGGCGGGCACCGGAGTGTCCAGCCGACCATGCCGGATGCGCAGGTCGTCGAGCATCCGCAGCGACTGCCGGGCGAACCAGCCCAGCTCCGGATGGTGCCGCTTGCCCTCCAACTCGGTGATGACCACCAGCGGCAGCACCACCTCGTGCTCGGCGAACCGGTGGAACGCCGCCGGATCGGAGAGCAGCACGGACGTGTCCAGGACGAACGCCTGGCCCGCTGGTCGCGGCTCCTTGGGGTCGGCCGGCGCGGACGCCGCCGTACGGCGGCTCCTGGTGGCGCGGCGGGTCGTGGCAGTCGCGGCCGGGGTCTGATCGGCACCGGCGGTGGTACGGCGAGTCGTCACAGGCCTGCTCCGACGGATGGGCACCCGCCACCCGTGTTCCGCCTCCTCCGGTGCCCGGGGACACGGGGTCGGATGCGGAACCCCGTGCGCGAGGTCGCAGATCCGGGCGGACCGGCTGGCTCGGGAGAACCCCGTGCCATGCCTAGACGCTAGCGGCGGCGGACCGTCGCGGCTAGAGGGCGATCGTGGATCTTCGGAGACGGCCGTCTGAACGCCGGGTCGCCGGTGGGCCGCGGCAGAGGCCGGGCGCGGCGGATCCGGCCGGGATGCATGCCCCCTGCGCGCATCCCGGCCGGTGGGGCCGCCGTCACCGGTCTGACGTGACCCCGACGTGCGTGTCCGCCGCGGACGACGCACCGCGATCGTGGGGCCGGTCGGCGGGACCGCGCTCGTGGCGGCCCGCCGGCCGGCTCAGCCGGTACGTCGGACGAGCGTGCCGGTCGGGTGCCGCCCGGTGATCGGGGCGGCCGGCGCGGTGAACGACGAGCCGGTGTAGGTGGTGCCGGGGCCGGCGACCGTGCCGGCCGAGCGCACGACACCGGCCGGGGAGACCGACAGGGCGGAGGCGATCGCCGCCTGGGCGTCGCGTCGCCGCCGGTTCCAGGCACCCCGGTCCCCGTCGAAGTAGCCCTGCCGGTAGCCGAAGCGGTAGCCGATGCGGTAGCTGAGCTGCCCGTGCAGCCGTCCGGCCGCGTAGCTGGTGGCACCGAGGACCAGAACGAGGAAGACCGCGAGGAAAGGGCTCATCGGACGGCTCCGGCCCGGACCGGTCGCCGGATCATCGCTCCTCCGGCTCGATCGTGGTGGGGTCCGCGACTAGCAGCCGGTCCAGGTCGTCGGTACCGACCTCCTCGACCAGCTCGACGCTGATCCGGCAGCCGTCCAGCACGACCTCGGCCACCGAGGACCGGCGGATCTCGCCGCCGGCGTCGTACACGCGGACGCTGAGCTCCGGGCAGCCGAGATGGGTACGCCAGGCGTTCCACTCGGTGCGGTCGCCAACGCTCAGCGACAGATAGCGGCAGCCTCGGGCGAGATAGAGACGCCAGGGGGCGGTCAGCCCGGCGGCGACCCCCTCGGCGATCAGCCCGAAGGCCTGGGCGCGGGTGGCGAGCTCGGTCACCACACCCCCTCGGAACCGGGGGCGTGACGCATGTGAGCACCAGTCGTCTCATGCACGTGACACACCGTAGATTGTCCCATGAGCGTGACAGTATCAGCTTTTCGTCGGTTTACCTCCACCACTACGGGCATCTATTCTGCCCGGGTGATACCCCTCAAGAATGGCGCTGGATCGTTTACGGGGAACCCGAGGACCCCGTCACGTTCGCGTGACAGTGGCGCGCCCGGGCGCGCGCCCATCGACGCCTCGCCGTACCGTCACGGGGTGACCGAGACGGCCAATGCGCGGAAAATCGCCTTCGCCACCTTCGTCCGTCGCGCCCTCGACGAGGCGCGGGCGACCCGGGCCTGGAGCGGCACGGAGGTGTCGCGGCGCACCGGCGTCTCCCGGCAGACCATCAATCGGTGGGTCCGGGGTGACTGGGCCAGCGACCCGGAGGCCGAACGGGTGGTCGCCTTCTGCGAGGGCCTGGGGCTCAACCCGGCAGCCGCCTTCGCCGCGCTCGGCTGGGATCGCGCCGCGACCGGCCCGCGCGCCGGCCAGCCTACCCCTCCGATGGACCCCGATGTGGAGGCGCTGTTGCGCCGACTGGTCGACCCGGACGTTTCGGACGCGGAGAAGTTCCACATCCGCGAAACCATCAGATACCTCGCATATCGGCCAACGCTGCCGGTCGGTGTCCGAAAAAGAGGCAATCAAGCAGGCTAGTTCCTCAGATGGCGAAAGAACGCCTGGTCAGGTTCATTCGTTTCGCTCCGGGGCCGGAACGGGCACGCTAGCGTCCGTACTCGTACTGCTTGGGCTCGTCGTCGGCGGGGGGACGGGACAAGGCCGAACCCAGCCCTGCGGGACAGAAGGAGGGGTCTGTCCATGACCCTGAAGTGGTTGGCAGTCGTGGTCGCCACGGTGTCGATGACACTGTGGGCGACCGGCAACGTGGTGACCCTCGTGGTCAACGGCGGGCAGCTTCCGCTGCTCGTCAACCTTCTCGTGCTCATCAGCGCCGGCACCTCGGTGATCCTGGCCGTCGTCGCCGAGCTGCACGAGCGCCTGAACGACCGGATCAGCGCTCTCACGGAGTTCCTGGTGGCACGGCTCAACGAGATCGAGAGCCACACCGGGGACCGCAACACCGGGTTCGTGGAGGGCTACCTGTTGAGCCACGGCCAGGAGGCGGCGGTGGTGCCGTTCGGGCGTCGCGGACGGGGAGCCGCCGAACGCTGACCGAGCGCCGCCGGGTGGGTCCACTCGGCCAGGAATGAGCCCCGATCGCCGGGGTACGCTGACGCGCGTGCCGCCGTTGAATCTGGGCAATCAGCAGCCGAGGACCCCGTTGAACGCCGACCAGGCCTGGCGAACCACCGCCGGCCGGGCCGCCGGGACAGTCCTCTTCTTCGACTTCGACGGAACGCTCGCGCCCGTCGACGACGACCCGACCGCGGTCCGCCCCGCGCCCAAGGCGCTGGCCGCGATCGAGGCGCTTGCCCCGATCGTGCAACGGGTCGCGATCGTCTCCGCCCGACCGGTCGAGTTCCTCCGGGAGCGCCTCGGCGGGCTGGCCGGCGTGGATCTCTACGGCCTCTACGGCCTGGAGCACAGCCACTCCGGCGGCGAGATCGTCACCGAGCCCGCCGCGCTGCCCTGGGTGCCGACCATGGCGGAGCTGGCTGACCTGGCCCGCGCGGAGCTGCCGCCGGGCACGCTGGTCGAGTTCAAGCGCCTCTCCGTCGCGCTGCACTGGCGTACGGCGCCGCAGCTCGGCTCGACCGTGCAGCAGTGGGGGCAGGCGCAGGCCGACCGGCTGGGGCTACGGGTGCAGGCCGGGCGGATGGTGCTGGAACTCAAGCCTCCGGTCGACCGGGACAAGGGCATGGTGATCGGCGAGGTCGTCCGGGACGCCGCCGGCGCGTGGTATTTCGGTGACGACGTCTCGGACATCAAGGCGTTCGCCGCGCTGCGCGCCCGGGCCGCCGCCGACCCGGACTTCTTCGGCGTCTGCGTGGCGGTCGCCAACCCGGAGACCGGTCACGAGGTGGCCAACGCCGCCGACCTCACCATCGAGTCCCCGGCCGCCCTGGGTGACTTCCTCACCCGGGCGCTCACCCACCTGCCCTGACCGTGCGCCCCGCCGGGCCCCGTCAGGCGCCGTAGCGCCGCTGGCGCGTGGCGTACGAGCGCAGGGCCCGCAGGAAGTCGATGTGCCGGAAATCCGGCCAGTTGAGTTCGCAGAAGTAGAACTCCGAGTGCGCGGACTGCCACAGCATGAAGCCGGACAGCCGCTGCTCGCCGCTGGTGCGGATGACCAGGTCGGGGTCGGGCTGACCGCGCGTGTAGAGGTGCTCGGAGATGTGCTCGACGTCCAGCACCTCGGCCAGCTCCTCGATGGTGCCACCGGAGGCGGCATGTTCCAGCAGGAGCGAGCGGACCGCGTCGGTGATCTCCCGCCGACCGCCGTAGCCCACGGCGATGTTGACCTCCGCGCCGCCGCTGCGTTCGCGGGTGCGTTCCTCGGCGCCCTTGAGCGCCGCCGCGGTCTGCGCCGGCAGCAGGTCGAGCGCCCCGACGATGCGCAGCCGCCAGGGGTTGCCCTCCTCGGCCAGCTCCACCACCAGATCCTCGATGATCTTCAGCAGCGGATCCAGTTCGCTGGCCGGGCGGCGCAGGTTGTCGGTGGCCAGCAGGTAGAGGGTGACGTGCCCGATGCCGGCCTGGTCGCACCAGCCGAGGACATGCTTGATCTTCGCCGCGCCCACCCGGTGCCCGTCGTTCGGGTCGACGAAGCCCATCTCCCTCGCCCACCGGCGGTTGCCGTCGCACATCACCCCGACATGCCGGGGCACCGGCTTACCCGCGAGCTTCGCCGTGAGCCGGCGCTCGTACACGGAGTAGATAAGGTTCCGCAGCGTCATCACCTAGCAGCGTAGCGACCCGCCGGCCGAATCACCGCTTCGGAGCCCGATCCCCGCCGGGCAGGCCGGCACCGATCATGGCCAGGGTACGGGCAGTGAGCCGCCCGTCACCCAGCCCCAACTCGACCACATCGTCGAAGACCCGGTCGTCTCGACGGGCTGCCCGCACCGCCGCGTCGACCACTCTCCGACGCCGCGCCAACCAGGCCGCCACCGAGCTGTGCCGCAGATGGGTGCCCAGACGACGACGCAGCCCGTCGGCATAGCGGCGGGCGGCGGTCTCGGGCGCACGGGCGGCCGCCGAGCCGGCCAGCGCACCGGAGAGCAGCGCGTAGAAGATGCCCTCCCCGGTGAACGGGTTGATCAACGACAGCGCGTCACCGGCCAACAGCGTGCGACCCTGCCCCGGCGCGGGTCGGTGGGTGGACAGCGGCAGGTGGTGGGCCCGCAGCGCGGTCACCGTCGCCAGGTCGGTGCCGGGCAGCAGCGCGGCCAGCCGGTCCAGCAGGTAGCTGCGGCTCAGCGGCTCGCCGCGCAGCACCTCCCCGTACCCGACGTTCGCCCGCCCGTCGCCGATCGGAAACGACCAGGCGTACGCCGGCCAGCGCGCCTTGGAGGTGACGATGAGCTGCTCGGACGGGCCGGGCAGCGCTGGGGCGTACCCGCGGATGGCCAGCGCCAGGTGCCGGTCCGGGTTCACCGGATGGCCGAGCGCCCGGCGTACCACCGACCCGGCGCCGTCCGCGCCCACCACCACCCGACCGGACACCTCTCCGTCGAGCACCACCCGGTCCGCGCGCGGCTCGACCCGGCGCACGGCATGCCGCCGCAACTGCGCGCCGGCTGCCACGGCGGCCGCCACCAGCCGCGCGTCGAAGACCTCCCGGGGCACGGTGTACGCCGGTCGAGGCAGCGCCCGGGCCACCGACCCGCCACCCGGGGCGACCATGCGCAGGGCGGGCAGCGGGGCGTAACCCGCCACCGCCTCGGGCACCCCCAGCTCGGCGAGCACATCCACCGAGTGCGCCGCGATCCCGTCGCCGCACGCCTTGTCCCGGGGGAAGTCGGCCCGGTCCAGCAGCAGCACACTGGCACCGGCCCGGCGGGCCATCAGCGCGGCGGCCGCCCCGGCCGGTCCCGCCCCCACGACAACCACGTCGAACTCGTCGCTCACCGCGCCTCCCTCCGGGCCAACCCCCGTGCGCCGCCGCCCGCCCCTGTGACCAACGCCACCCGCAATCCTGCACCAGCCCCGCCGCCACCAACGCCCTCAATGCCCCACCGCCGTGTCGATCATGGAGTTGTGGTGGCTGACAAAAGGTGCCAACGAGGGCGCATCAGGCACCACAACTTCATGATCGACGCCGATCGGGCGGGGGTTAGGCCGGGGTTTGGGTGGGGGCTCGGCGTTGAGCCAGGGCGGCGAACGCGGTCAGGGACTCGGGGTTGGCCAGGGCGCCCTTGGCCGCGGCGCGGTCGACCGGGGTGCCGGTGAGGATCTTCTTGACCGGGACCTCCAGCTTCTTGGCCGACAGGGTCCGTGGCACCGCGCGTACCTGGTGGATCTCGTCGGGCACGTGCCGAGGCGACAGCGCGGTCCGTAGTTCCCGGGAGATCTTCGCGCGCAGCGGGTCGTCCAGCTCCAGCCCCTCGGCCAGCACCACGAAGAGCAGCAGTTCGCCGGCGCCGCCCTCGTCGTCCTCCAGGTGCACGACGACGGAGTCGACGACCTCGTCGAGGCCCTCGACCACCGAGTAGAACTCGGCGGTGCCCAGGCGTACCCCACCACGGTTGAGGGTGGCGTCGGAGCGCCCGGTGATCACGCAGCCGCCCCGCTCGTTGATGGTGATCCAGTCACCGTGCCGCCAGACGCCCGGATAGACGTCGAAGTACGCCTCGGAGTAGCGGACGCCGTCCGGGTCGTTCCAGAACCCGACCGGCATGCTCGGCATCGGCTCGGTGATCACCAGCTCACCCAGCTCGCCGATCACCGGCGTGCCGTCGGCGGAACGGGCCTCCACCTTCGCGCCCAACGCCCGGCAGGCGATCTCACCGGCGTACACCGGCAGCAGCGGCACCCCGCCGACGAAGCCGGTGCACACGTCGGTGCCGCCGGAGAGCGACTGGAGCTGCACACGGTCGCTGACGGTCTCGTACACCCAGTGGAAGCCCTCGGCGGGCAGCGGCGCACCGGTGGAACCGACGCCGCGCAGCGCGGACAGGTCGGCGACCTCGCGGGGCACCAGGCCGGCCTTGCGGCAGGCCAGCAGGAACGGCGCGGAGGTGCCGAAGTACGTGGTGCCGGTCTCCGCCGCGAGCCGCCACAGCCCACCGAGGTCGGGGTGGCCCGGGTTGCCGTCGAAGAGCACGATGCTCGCGCCGACCGCCGGCCCGGACACCAGGAAGTTCCACATCATCCAGCCGGTGGTGGTGAACCAGAAGAACCGGTCGGACGGGCGCAGGTCGTGGTGCAGGGCGAGCATCTTCAGGTGCTCCAGCAGGATGCCGCCGTGGCCGTGCACGATCGGCTTCGGCAGCCCGGTGGTGCCCGAGGAGTACAGCACGTACAGCGGGTGGTCGAACGGCACCGGCGTGAACACCAGCGGCTCGTCGGTGGGCGCGGCCAGGTCGGTCCAGTCGAGTACGCCGTCCGGCGCGGCCGTCGGTTCGAGGTAGCCGATGCTGACGGTGTGCCGCAGCGACGGCAGGGCGGCCCGGATGGCGGCGACCTCGGGGCGCCGGTCCACCGGCTTGTCGCCGTACCGGTAGCCGTCCACGGCGACCAGCACGGTCGGCTCGATCTGCTGCCACCGGTCGGTGACACTGCGGGTGCCGAATTCGGGCGCACAGGACGAGAAGATCGCCCCCAGGCTGGCGGTGGCCAGCAGCAGGACGTACGTCTCGGGAATGTTCGGGGCGTACGCCGCCACCCGGTCCCCGGCGGTGACGCCGAGCCGGCGTAGCCCGGCGGACACCCGGCGGACCTGCTCGCGCAGCTCCCCGGCGGTCAGCGTGACCGGCGCACGGGTCTGGCCGTGCGCGATCACCACCGGGTCGTCGTCGGCGCGGCCCGGCATCCGCAGCACGTTCTGCGCGTAGTTGAGCGTGGCCCCGGGGAACCAGCGCGCCCCGGGCATCCCCCGCTCGGCCAGGGTGGCGGTCGGTGGGGTGTGCGCGATGACCTCGAAGTGATCCCAGATCGAGCGCCAGAAGCCGTCCAGGTCGGTGACCGACCAGTGCCACAGCGCGTCGTAGTCCGCGAAGTCCAGCCCGCGGTGCTCCCGCAGCCAGCGCAGGTAGTCGCCGATCCGGGACCGCTCGCGTACGTCCGCTGGCGGCGCCCACAGCATGTCACCCACTGCTCCACCCTCCCCTGGCCCGGCACGACACTGTGAATGGGCCGTGGCGCCATCTTGCCCTACCTCGAAGCGCCATTCTGCGCACCGGGTGCGGCGACCGACGCGTGCCCGGCCCACACTCCACCTGGCCAACCCATGTGGTTCAGCCGGCGCGGTGGGCCTGGATGGCGCGACGGCGGGCCAGGCGGTGTGCGCGGCGGATCTCCGCCTCCCGGTACCGGCGCTCGTCCTCCGGCGTCTCCGGCAGCACCGGGCGGACCACCCGTGGCGCCCCGCCCACGTCCACGCCGACGAAGACCAGGTACGCGGTGGCCACCCGCACCGGCGCGTCCTCGGCGGAGTCCCACCGTTCGGCGACCACCCGTACGCCCACCTCCATCGAGGTCTGTCCGGTCCAGTTCACCTGGGCGTGTGCGTGCACCAGGTCACCGACTCGGACCGCCTCGGAGAAGACGATCTCGTCGATCGCCGCCGTGACCGCCGTACCGCCGCTGTGCCGGGCGGCCGCGGCTCCCGCCACGTCGTCGACGAACTTCATCAGAACCCCGCCGTGCACGGTGCCGTAGAGGTTCACGTCGACGGCGGTCATGATCTTGCTGAGGGTGACGCGGGAGTACGACGTCGGCTTGCCGGTCGGAGCGGCGGAGAGGTGCTCGGTCATGCCGGAAACGGTACGGTGCGCGGATGCGACATCTCTGGAGCTTCCTCGCCGGGCTGGTGGTGGCGCCCATCACCTGGGTGCTGGTCACACTCGGGCAGGACGGGTCGAGCCGGACGGTCGACCGCTGGGTGGAGATCGGGACCTTCAACACCGCCAACCTGATCGAGCCAGCCGTCTACCTCGGTGTCGGCGGTGTCCTGCTGGGTCTGCTCGGCACGCTGCGCTTTTCGCCGCTGGGCCCGCTGGTTGCCGGGCTGCTGCTGGTCATTCCGTACGTCGGGATGTTCGTGGCACCCTTCGAGGTGCGGGACGCGGTCCCGCAGGACTGGAAGGTGTTCGGCGATCCGCTGCCGCTTCGGCTGCCGGTGGAGAACGGCACGCTCTTCCTGATCGGCATGCTGCTGCTGATGGCGACGTTCAGCGGGCAGCGCTGGCGGCGGTGGCCAGAGCCCGCGACCGTGCCGGCCGAGGCGCCCGCGGCGGAGCCGTCGGACGGCCCCCGCAGCGACAACTTCACCCTGACCGACTGGCCGCCCGCGGAGCCCGCCGAGCGTGACGCCGCTCCGCTCACCCTCGGTTACCCGGCCGACCCGACGCCGACGGAGCCGCTGCCGCGCCGGGTGGGCGGCGAGTCGCCGTGGTCCGCGCCACCGCGTGGCCAGTCGCACCCCGAGGACACCACCGAGATCCGCTGATCGTCGGGCGGGCCGGGGAACCGGCCCGCCCCCTAGTGCAGGGCGACGGCCAGGTCCGGGTCGACCGCGCCGAGGGTGGCGCGGGGCACGACCAGGACCATGACCGCCAGCGCCGCGGCCATGCCGCCCGCGACGACGACCGCCATCGGTACGCTCCCCGTGCCGAACAGGCCGGCGAGGGGCGCCGACAACGCGCCGATGCCGAACTGCACGGCCCCGAGCAGCGCCGCGGCGGTCCCGGCGGCCTCGCTGTGCCGGCTCATGGCCAGCGCCGGAGCGTTCGGCAGGGCCAGGCCGGCGGCGGCCAGGACGAGCCACAGTGACGCGAGCAGGGTGCCCAGCCCACCGAGCCCGGTGACGGCGAACAGGACCAGCAGCAGCCCCGCCGCCGTTCCGGCGATCAGGGCGCTGACCAGGATCTGCTGCGGGGTGTAGCGGCGCAGCAGCCGGACGTTGAACTGGGTGGCCGCGATCAGGCCGACGGCACCGGCCCCGAAGGCCAGGCCGAACTGCTGCTCGTCGAGGCCGTACTGGTCCTGGAGGACGAAGGACGACCCGGACACGTACGCGAACAGGGACGCCATGGCCAGCCCGGCGACCAGCACCAGGCCGACGAAGGCCCGGTCGTTGAGCAGTCCCCGGTAGTCGCGCAGCGTCGCGGCCAGCCCACCGTGTCGGCGGCGCGCCACCGGAAGCGTCTCCGGCAGTCGCAGCGCGGCGACGACGATCAGCAGGGCGCCCAGCACCGCCAGCGCCGCGAAGACGCCCCGCCACTCGGTCCAGCGCAGCAGGCCGCTGCCCAGCGTCGGCGCGAGGATCGGCGCCAGACCCATCACCAGCATCAGCCGGGAGAAGATCCGCGCGAAGGATGCGCCGCTGAACAGGTCCCGGACGACCGCCGTGGCGACCACGGTGGCGGCCGCGACGCCGAGACCCTGGAGTACGCGCAGCGTGCCGAGGACGGCGATGTTGGGTGCGAAGACGCACAGCACGGAGGCCACGATGTGCGCGGCCAGGCCGGCGAGCAGCGGCAGGCGCCGGCCGACCACGTCGGAGAGCGGCCCGATCAGCAACTGGCCGAGCGCGAGGCCGAGCAGCGTGCCGGTCAACGTCAACTGCACGGCGGTCTCGGTGGTCTGCAGGCCGGCCGTGATGGCGGGCAGCGCCGGCAGGTACATGTCGATGGTCAGCGGGCCGATCGCGATCAACGCGCCCAGCACGAGGACGAGTTGGAGTCGTTGGCGGTTGCTCATCAGGTCACCGGGCAGCACGTCCTGCTCGGGGGCGGAATGTGGGCCGGTCTTCTCCACCAGCTGCTTCATCATCTCGATCTCTCTGCGGAGGGTCGTACGTCGTGGGGCGAGCGGTGGTGTCGATCGGTCTCGGTGATTCTCCCGTGCGGACAACGTCGCAGACCCCTGTGACATCCCCACTGTGTGGGGACTCACGCGCACGACGAACGCCCCACCGCCAGCGCGGCGGTGGGGCGGGGGGCGCGATCGGGTGGCGGCTAGACGGCGCCGGCGAGCAGTTGACGTGCCATGACGATGCGCTGCACCTGGTTGGTGCCCTCGTAGATCTGGGTGATCTTGGCGTCCCGCATCATCCGCTCGACCGGGTAGTCCCGCGTGTAGCCGTAGCCGCCGAGCAGCTGCACCGCGTCCGTGGTGATCTCCATGGCGGCGTCGGAGGCGAAGCACTTGGCCGCCGCGCCGAAGTAGGTCAGGTCGGCGTCGCCGCGCTCGGACTTGCCGGCCGCGGCGTAGGTGAGCTGCCGGGCCGCCTCCAGCTTCATGCCCATGTCGGCGAGCATGAACTGGACGCCCTGGAACTCGGCGACCGCCTTGCCGAACTGCCGGCGCTCGGCCACGTACCCCTTGGCGTAGTCGAGCGCGCCCTGCGCGATCCCGACGGCCTGCGCGGCGATGGTCACCCGGGTGTGGTCCAGGGTCCTCATGGCGGTGCCGAAGCCGGTGCCCTCCGCGCCGATGATCCGGTCCGCCGGAATCCGCACGTTGTCCAGGTAGACCTCGCGGGTGGGCGAGCCCTTGATGCCGAGTTTCTTCTCCGGGGCGCCGAAGCTCACCCCGGGATCGGACTTCTCGACGACGAAGGCCGAGATGCCCCGGGAGCGGGCGGCCGGGTCGGTGACGGCGAAGACGGTGTAGAACTCGGACACGCCGGCGTTGGTGATCCAGCGCTTCACGCCGTTGAGCACCCAGTGATCCCCGTCACGTACGGCCCGGGTGGTCATCGACGCCGCGTCGCTGCCCGCCTCCGGCTCGGAGAGGCAGTACGAGAACATGGCGTCGCCGGCCGCGACCGGCGTCAGGTAGCGGCGCTTGAGCTCCTCCGAACCGGACAACAGCAGCGGCATCGTGCCGAGCTTGTTCACCGCCGGGATGAGTGAGGAGGACGCGCAGGCGCGGGCCACCTCCTCGATCACGATGGCGGTGGCCAGCGCGTCCGCGCCCGCCCCGCCGTACTCCTCGGGGATGTGCGGTGCGTGGAAGTCGGCCGCCCGCAGCGCGTCGTAGGACGCCTTGGGGAACTCGCCGGTCTCGTCGGCCTCGGCGGCGTGCGGGGCCACCTTGGCCGCGCAGACCTCACGGACCGCCTCCCGGATCGCCTGGTGCTCTTCGGGCAACCGATAGACGTCGAACGACTCGCCTGCGGCCATGTCGGCCCCTCCCCTTCACCGCTATCATGCGCAGTCTGTGACGTCTCCTGACCGCCGACCGCGCAGACTGAAGACTAGCGACTGCAGTTCAGGTGATGTTACCGGCGCGTAGGTATGGGCATGACGGAGCACCCACGCCGCTGGGCGATGATGGAAGACAGACAGTGAGCCACCCCTCCGGTGCCCGCCCAGGCGCCGCAGCAGAATGCGACGCGACGACGCGCCGCCAGTGCGAGCGGAGAAGACAGGCGTGACGATCCCCTACCCCACCATCCAGCCGACCCCCGCCATCGCCGCGGTGACGCCGCCCTCGGGCGCACCTCGGCCGCGGGTGACGTTCCTGGGGACCGGATACCTCGGTGCGACGTACGCCATCTGCTACGCCGAGCTGGGCTACGAGGTGCTCGGGTTCGACGTCGACGCCGACAAGATCGCGATGCTGAACGCCGGGCAGGTGCCGATCCACGAGCCCGGCCTGGACGAGCTGCTCAAGCGCAACCTCGCCGCCGGTCGCCTGCGGTTCAGCACCGACATCGCCGAGACCGCCGAGTTCGGTGACGTGCACTTCATCTGCGTCGGCACCCCGCAGCGGGCCGGCGGGATGGGCGCCGACCTGTCGTACGTCGAGGCGTCGGTCACCAGCCTGGCGCAGCACCTGACCCGCAAGGCGCTGATCGTCGGCAAGTCCACCGTGCCGGTGGGCACCGCCGAGTGGGTGGAGCAGCTGGTCGGCAAGCACACCCCCAACGACCTGGGCGTCGAGGTGGCGTGGAGCCCCGAGTTCCTCCAGGAGGGCTTCGCCGTCGACGACGTCCTGCGCCCCAACCGGATCGTGGTCGGCGTGAAGAGCGAGTGGGCCAACGGCATGCTCTACGCCGCGCACAAGGGCGTCTTCGACCTGGCCGCCACCGAGGACCGCGAGGTGCCCCTGGTGGTCACCGACTTCGCGACCGCCGAGCTGGTCAAGGTCGCCGCGAACGCCTTCCTCGCCACCAAGATCTCCTTCATCAACGCGATGGCCGAGGTCTGCGAGGCCTCCGGCGGCGACGTCACCCAGCTGGCCCGGGCCATCGGGTACGACCCGCGCATCGGCAACCGGTTCCTCCAGGCCGGCCTCGGCTTCGGCGGCGCCTGCCTGCCCAAGGACATCCGCGCCTTCCAGGCCCGGGCGCAGGAGCTGGGCGCCGGCGAGGCGCTGCGCTTCCTGCACGAGGTCGACCTGATCAACCTGCGCCGCCGCACCCGGGTCCTCCAGCTCGCCGCGGACCTGCTCGGCCGCCGCTCCGGGCCGGCCGGTCCGGACTTCTCCGGCACCCGGATCGCCGTGCTGGGCGCCACCTTCAAGCCCAACACCGACGACGTCCGCGACGCCCCGGCGCTCGCCGTCGCCGCGCTGCTCCAGAAGGCCGGCGCCGACGTGCACGTGTACGACCCGCAGGGCAGCGAGAACGCCCGCCGCGCCGTGCCCGAGCTGACCTACGAGGCCGGCATCAACGAGGCGGTCGCCGACGCCGACCTGGTCTGCGTTCTCACCGAGTGGGCCGACTTCCGCAACGCCGACCCGGTCGCCCTGGGCGAGCTGGTCGCCGGCCGCAAGGTCGTCGACGGCCGCAACTGCCTCGACTCCACACTGTGGACGCAGGCCGGCTGGGAGTACCGGGGCATGGGCCGACCCTGACCGATCCGACGTTCACGGCCGGTCGCGGAGCGCTCTCCGCGGCCGGCCGTTGTCGTTGTTTGCCCCGGACCCGCCGACAAGAGTCGAAATCCGCGCCAGCTTTGGGCATGCTGCGACAGTGGGAGTCCACAGTGCGGGCGGAGGGGTGTCGTGGCGACCTTTCAGTGCTCCTCGTGCGGTCGGGAGATCAAGCCGGCCGTCCGCTGTCCGCACTGCGGCGCCGATCAGCCGCAGTGGGTCGAGCACCTGGCGGACATCGAGCGCTCGATCGCGGAGATGAAGGCGCGCGACGCCGCCATCGCCCGGGAGCAACGGCAGATCGCCGCCAAGATGCAGGCCGCGCTCTTCCAGCGGGACATCCTCGCGCACGCCGGTGAGGAACGGATCAAGCAGGCCACGCGGCCCCGCCGGGTGCTGCGTCGCCGCCCCGGCCGCCGCCCGCCGACCGCCACCACCGGCGCCCCGCCGCGGGTGCCCCGCCAGGGCACACCGCCCGCACCGGAGGATCCGCCGCCGCCCCCGCCCCGGCCGTCCTGGCTGGACGCCGACGACCCGGAGCATCCACCGGAGGCGTCGTCGCGGGAGGTGCAGAACATCCCGCTCGGGCTGGGCGCGCTGCTGCTCGGCGTGGCCGCGGTGGTCTTCGCCGCGGTGGCGACCAGCTCGATGGACGCGCTGGCCCGGCTCGGCATCCTGCTCCTCGCCACCGCGCTGATGCTGCTCGCCCCGCCGGCACTGGCCCGGCGCGGGCTCACCTCGACCGCCGAGACGATCTCTGCGGTCGGCCTGCTGCTGGTGCCGTTGGCCGGCAACGCGCTCTGGGCGGTGGACCGGGTCGGCGTCACCGGAGCGGTCTTCGCGGGGGTGATCTTCGCGGTCACCGCTGCCGTGGCGTTCGGGTACGCCCGGTGGACGGGTCTGCGCGTACCCCGGTTCGCCACCGTGCTCGCCGCGCAGCCGGTGCTGCCCCTGCTGGCGTACGACCGGGTCACCGGGCCCGCCGGCTGGGCCCTGGTGCTCACCCTGGTCGCCGTCTTCGACCTGTGGCTGACCCGCTCCGGGGTGGCGGTCGGCAGCCCGTCCGGCAGGACCTGCCGGACCCGGTCACGCCGCCGACACCCGGCCAACGCGGCACCGACAGCCGACCCGAGGGCGCTCCGGAGGAAGCCGCCGAGGTGGTCGACGCCCACCCCGGGTCCGCCGACATCCGACCGACCCGCCCGGTGCCCGGGCTGCGCGAGCTGATCTGGCTGCTGCACGCGGCGGCGGTCGCTGTAGCCCTCGCGTACGCGGTCACCGCCCTGCTCCGGGCGCAGACCGTGCCGACGGCGGTCGGCGCCGGGGCGGCGCTGCTGCTGGCCGCCGCGGTCGGGCTGGCCGGCGCGCTGGTGCTGCGGCGTCCGCCGCT
>NZ_JAEVHM010000280.1 GCF_016802865.1 Micromonospora parastrephiae
CGGGACCTGCGCCGCCGTCCCGGCCCGCCACCACGCCACCGGCCACGGCACCCGAGACGGTGGACAACGCCACCACCGCCAGCACGGCGAGGAGTCCCCGCGGTCGCCGCCCGCCCGGATCCCGACCCGCCCCGGGGGCGTCCCACCACCCGCGCCCGTCCGGGTCGAGTTCCGGCGAGATGAACCAGGGACCGCGCGGTTCGCCCAGTCCGGTCTGCCCTGCCATGCGTACTCCTCACGGTCGACGTCGGTTGTGCGCGGCGGTCAGGGCAGGCGCGAGAACCAGCGCATCGAGCCGGCGGCGGCACCCATCGCGAACACCAGTCCGAGGCCGATGAACCGCGCCGAGACGTCCTGCCGTTCGGTGCGGTAGCCGACCGAGCTGCCGATGTCGTCGTAGACGGCGCGCAACTCGTCGGTGGTGCTGGCCTCGTGGAACATTCCGCCGGTCTCGTCGGCGACCGCCCGGAGGGTCTGCCCGTCCACCGGCACCTGGATCGGTCGCCCGCCCCGGTCCACGAACCCGGACGGGGTGCCGAAGGAGATCGTGTGCACCGGCACCTTCGCCGCCACCGCGTCCGCGGCCGCCTCCATCGGGTCCATCCCGGACGTGTTGGCCCCGTCGGAGAGCAGGATGATCCGGGCCGGGGGTGGTTCCTTCGCCGCCTGACTGTCCAGCCCCTTGACCGCGCCGAGCGAGGTGTTGATGGCCTCGCCGATCGCGGTGCCCTGCACCCCGGTGACCCCCTCGGCGAGCCGGTCGATCCCCTCGTCCAGGGCGCCCCGGTCGGTACCCGGGGGCACCAGGACGGCGGCGCTGCCGGCGAACGCCACAAGGCCCACGTTGAACTCGTCGGGCAGTCCTTCGACGAACCGGCGGGCCGCCTGCTTGGCCGCGGTTAGCCGGTCCGGATCCACGTCGGTGGCGAGCATGGACGTCGACACGTCGACGGCCACCATCACGGTGGCCCGTTCCCGGGGCACCCGGACCTCGGCGGTGGGCCGGGCGAAGCCGACCACGAGCAGCGCCAGCATGGCCAGGAACAGGCCGGCCGGTACGTGCCGGCGCCAGGCCGGTCGCTGCGGCGCCACCCGGTCCAGCAGCCGCAGATTGGTGAAGCGGACCGCGTACCGGCTGCGCCGCCGCTGCATCACCAGATACGCGACGACCAGGGCGAGAACCCCGAGCAGCAGCCAGAGGCGCAGCGGCGACTGCCAGATCACGCGGCACCTCCCCGGGCGGACCCGGCCGGGGCGGCGGCCAGCCGGCGCTGGGCGTGCACGTGCCGGACGATGTCCGCGCTCCAGTCCCGGTCGGTCCGCAGCGCCAGGTGGCTGGCCCCGCCGCGGTGCAGCGCCTGGCGCACCTGGTCGCGCTGGGCGACGGCCGCCGCCGCGTACCGTTCCCGCAGTCCACGGTCCGATGTGCACACCTCGCGGTGGTGCCCAGTCTCCGGGTCGACCAGCGTGATGATGCCGACGTCGGGCAGCTCCAACTCGCGCGGGTCGGTCACCTCGATCGCCAGCACCTGGTGCCGGGCGGCGAGCCTGCGCATGGTCCGCTCCCAGGGTGGCGGCTGGTCGGGATCGTCGGGCAGACCGTCGAGGAAGTCGGAGACCACCACGACCAGCCCTCGCCGGTTGGCGACCCGGTGCAGCGCGTCGAGCCCGTCCACCAGCTCCGGCGGCGCCGACCGCCCGGGCCCCGGCCGGTCGGTGGGCGCGGTGCCACGCGGGGCCGCGAGCAACGCGCGCAGCAGGCCGAGCAGATGGGTACGCCCGCTGCGGGCCGGAAACCGGCGTACCCCGTCGGCGCCCAACACCTGCGCGCCGAGCCGGTTGCCGACACCGGCGGTCAGGAAACCGACCGCCGCGACCGCGGCCACGGCCAGCTCACGCTTGTCCAGCTCGGCGGTGCCGAACTCCATGCTGGCGCTGCCGTCGACCAGCAGCCAGGTGGTCAGTTCCCGATCGGCGTCGACCTGCCGTACGTGCGGCACCGTGGTCCGGGCGGTCACCGCCCAGTCCATCCGGCGGACCTCGTCCTCGCCCGGCCGGTACTCCCGGCTCCCGGCCGGTTCGCTGCCCGGGCCGGGCAGCAGGCCGCGGTACTGGCCGTGCAGGAGGCCGTTCAACCGGCGGGTGACGGTCAGTTCCAGACGGCGCAGCCGCTGGTCCGGTGCCAGCTCCGCGAGCCCGGGATCGGCCGACGCGACACTCGCGCGTCTCATGCCGTCGCCAGGTCGGGGGCCTGCTGCGGGTGTCCGTTGGCGAGCCGGGGCGGTGGGACGGCCTCGACCAGGCGCCGGACCACGCTCTCGGCCGACACCCCGTCGGCCACCGCGTCGAAGGAGAGCACCAGCCGGTGGGCGAGCACGTCCACGGCCAGCTCGCGGACGTCCTCGGGCAGCACGTACTCCCGTCCGCGCAGCAGCGCCTGGGCCCGGGCGGCCGCGACCAGGCCGAGCGTGGCGCGGGGGCTGGCACCGTACGCCAGCATCGGCGCGATCTCCGCCAGCCCGAACCGGCCCGGGTCACGCGTGGCGAGGATGAGCCGGACCACGTACTCGGCCAGGGCGTGGTGGACGAAGACCCGTTCCGCCTGGCCCTGAAGGTCACGCAGCCGTTGCGCGTCGAGCACCCGGCGCGGGGTCGGCCGGTCGGTGCTCATCCGGTAGAGGATCGCCAGCTCGTCGGCGTCGCTGGGGTAGTCGACCACGACCTTCATCAGGAACCGGTCGCGTTGTGCCTCGGGGAGCTGGTAGACCCCCTCGGACTCGATCGGGTTCTGGGTGGCCAGCACCAGGAACGGCGCAGGGACCGGCCAGCTGCGCCCGCCGATGGAGACCTGCCGCTCCGCCATGGCCTCCAACAGCGCCGACTGGACCTTGGCCGGGGCGCGGTTGATCTCGTCGGCGAGCACCAGGTTGGCCATGATCGGGCCCAGCTCGATGTCGAAGGTCTCCTTGGAGGCCCGATAGATCCGGGTGCCGACGATGTCGGAGGGGACCAGGTCCGGGGTGAACTGGATCCGGGAGAAGGTGCCTCCGACCACGGTGGCGAGGGTCTGCGCGGCCAGCGTCTTGGCCACGCCGGGAACCCCCTCCAGGAGGCAGTGCCCGTTGGCGACCAGTGCGGTGAGCAGGCGTTCGACGAGCCGATCCTGCCCGACGATCACGCGTTTGACCTCGAAGAGGGTCTGTTCCAGCTCGACGCCGGTCGGCTCCGGATCGACCGGGCTGGGCATGCTGGCCAGGGTGTCCGAGATGTCCGTCACGGTGCTTGCTTCCCGTGGCGGGGGGCCGGCAAACGTCGGATTGTGAGCGCCGGACGGGTCCGTTGCTGCCCGGACAGGGAGGAGCCGCCCGGACGGGTGACGACCGGCACGAGTCGGTCGAGAGGGACGCGACGGGCGCGAGTTGCCACGAGTCGGTCAGGTTCGTCGGGGCGGGGCCTGGACCGGGTGCGGCCCCCGCGCACGAGACGCGGGGGCCGCACCCGACTTCGTCAGAACGTGTGGGTGAGCAGGGTGAAGCCCAGGTCGGCCGGGGTGCCGGCCGAGTTGCGGGTCTGGATGAAGACCGCGTTGGGCGTGCTCAGCCGCGGCGCGACCGAGACCTCGCCACCCGGCGGGATGCAGCAGGCGTCGGAGCGGGAGATGGTGGCCAGGAAGGCACCGGACGACACGTTGTAGCCGAACTGCACCTCGTACTCGCCGACCCCGTACTTGATGACCGTGCCGGTGCCGCGCGCCCTGGTGCCGTTGGCGTTGACGACGGTGAAGACGGTGGCGGCGGCCAGGGTGGTGGCCCCACCGGCCTTCAGCGCGGCCTTCGCCTTGCGGGCCGACTCGGCCGTCACCGGCGGCTGAGCGTCCGTGCTGCGCGCCGCCGGCTGGACGGCATCCTGCGGCGCCTTGGCCGACGGCTGGGCGGCGGCGATCCCACCCCCGGCCAGGGTCAGCGCCAGAACGGCGAACGTGACCGCCGCCGCCTTACGTCGGAAGAATGTGCTCATGACAGGTCCCCCTTGTGTGACCGTGCGAATTCGGCCGACCCGCGGGGCGGGACGGATGATTGCCTGAAAATAGGGTCACGACGATTACGGGAGCGGATTCCTGGACGATCTACATCCCGCCTGAGCTGGTGTTACTACTCAGAGTTGCGTCGTTTGGGCCAGATGGAACGTAGCACCACAAAAAGCTGACCGTCAATAGTTGATCTCACTTTATCGTCCTGTCATTCAGGCGTCAGTTAATTGTGAAATGTGAGCCCATCACCATTCATGAAATGCGCTCGGGAGTTCCCCGCTAGGCTGACCGCCATGATCGTCGAAACGCCGGCCGCGCCGGTCCGACGCCACACCCGGCGGATCATCACCGTGCTCAGCTGGTTGACGGTCGGACCGGTGGCCGCCTGGGCCACGGTCCGGCTCACCGGCCTCGACCGGGGACCGTTGGTGCAGGCACTCGCCTTCACCCCGTACGTCGCGGGATGGAGCGTGCTGACCCTCGCCGCCACCCTCGCCCTGCGGCGCTGGTGGCCGGCGGCGGTCGCGGCACTGGCCACCGTGGCGCTGCTCGGCATGGTCGCGCCCCGAGCGCTCGCCTCGCCGCAGCCGGCGGCGGCCGGGCCGACCGTACGGCTGCTCACCGCGAACCTGCTCGCCGGCGCCGGTGACGCCCGAACCCTCGTCGACCTGGTCCGCACACACCAGGTCGACGTGCTCACCGTGCAGGAGTTCACCCCGGACGCGCAGGCCGCCCTGGACCGGCTCGGCCTCGACCGGCTACTGCCCCACCGGCAGCTCAATCCCCAGGTGGGCACCCCCGGCTCGGGCCTCTACGCACGCTGGCCCACCAGCGACGGCGGCATCCGCAACAACCGGGGCGGTTGGGGTTTCAGCCAGGCGTACGGAACGCTGACCGTCCCCGGCGCACCCCCGGTGCGTGTCGAGTCGGCCCACCCCTCCGCGCCGTACGCGGTGGACCAGGTCGACGCCTGGCGGACCGACCTGACCGCCCAACCACCGGCCACCCCGGACGGTGAACTGCGGATCCTCGCCGGGGACTTCAACGCCACCCTCGACCACAGCCCACTGCGCGCCCTGCTGCGCACCGGCTACGTCGACGCCGCGGACGCCACCGGCACGGGGCTCACCGGCACCTGGGGCCCGTACGACGGCGACCTCATCCCGCCGGTCACGATCGATCACGTACTGGTCGACCGCCGCATCGCCGTCCGCTCGGTGCAGGTGCACACCCTCCCCGGCAGCGACCACCGCCCCGTCCTAACCACCCTCACCCTCCCCCTCCACTAACC
>NZ_JAEVHM010000281.1 GCF_016802865.1 Micromonospora parastrephiae
GGTCCGCGCCGCCGGCCCAGCCGGCCAGCGCCGCGCGCAGGGTCTTGCGGCGCTGCGCGAACGCCGCGTCCACCACGGCGAAGACCCGCTCCCGGGGTACGTCCGCGCGGGGCGGCTCGTGACAGGTGAAGGCGACCAGGCCGGAGTCGACGTTGGGTACCGGCCAGAACACGTTCGGCGGCACCCGACCGGCGCTGCGGGCCTGGGCGTACCAGGCGAGCTTGACCGACGGGATGCCGTACACCTTGGAGCCGGGACCGGCGACCAGCCGGTCGGCGACCTCCTTCTGCACCATCACCAGGCCGTGCCGCAGGCTGGGCAGCTCGGCGAGCAGGTGCAGCACCACCGGCACGGCGACGTTGTAGGGCAGGTTCGCCACCAGCGCGGTCGGTGCGGGGTCGGCCAGCTGGGCGGCGTCGACGCGCAGCGCGTCGGCGCGGTGCACGGTGAGCCGACCGGCGTCCGCGCCGGCGTGCCGCGCGACGGTCTCCGGCAGCGCCCCGGCGAGCACCGGGTCGATCTCCACGGCGTGCACGTGCCCGGCGACCGGCAGCAGCCCCAGGGTCAGCGAGCCGAGGCCAGGACCGACCTCCAGGGCGACGTCGTCGGAGGTCAGTCCGGCGGCCGTGACGATCCGACGCACGGTGTTCGGATCGTGCACGAAGTTCTGGCCCAGTTTCTTGGTGGGCGCGACGCCCAGGCGGGCGGCGAGTTCCCGGATCTCCGCCGGGCCGAGGAGACCGGTCATGCCTGGCAGCGTAGCGGCGGCGTCGGAGCCGACCGTCGGGCCGGGCTCACCACGGGCCGAAGGCCCGGTCGCCGGTGGCGGAGATGGCGGCGCACAGCTCGTCGAGGTCCGTGCCGGTGGTCTGGGCGAGCGAGCGGACAGTGAGCGGAATCAGGTACGAGGCGTTCGGCCGGCCACGGTGCGGCGTCGGCGTGAGGTAGGGGGCGTCGGTCTCCACCAGCATCTGGTCCACCGGGGTGAGCGCGGCGGCCTCACGCAGCCCGGCGGCGCTGCCGAAGGTGACGGTGCCGGCGAAGCTGAGCAGGTAGCCACGGCGGACGCACTCGCGGGCGAACTCGGCGTCACCGGAGAAGCAGTGCAGCACCACGGTGTCCGGGGCGCCCTCGTCGTCGAGGATGCGCAGTACGTCCGCGTGCGCGTCCCGGTCGTGGATGACCAGCGCCTTGTCGTACCGCTTGGCGATGGCGATGTGCGCCCGGAAGCTGGCCTCCTGCGCGGCGCGCCCCTCGTCGGCGGTACGGAAGAAGTCCATCCCGGTCTCGCCGATCCCCCGGACCCGGTCGCGGGCGGCCAGCGACTCGATCTCCCGCAACGCCTCGTCGAGGTCGGCCAGCCGGGGCGCCTCGTTGGGGTGCAGCGCCACGGTGGCGAGCACGGCCGGATGCGCGTCGGCGGTGTCCGCGCCCCACCGGGAGGAGGCGACGTCCACGCCCACCTGGACCAGCCGGTCCACGCCGACCGTGGTGGCCAGGGCGACCGCCGCGGCGACCGGGTCGTCGGCCGGCCCGCCGCCGGGTACGCCGGCCTCGCTGACCGTGATGTCCAGGTGGGTGTGGCTGTCCAGCACCGGCCGGGGCAGCGGCTCGGGGGCGGGCGGGAACTCTCCGGCCCGCCGGGCGGCGCGCTCTCGGCGGGTTTCAGTCGGCTCGCTCATCAGCGACAGCATCACACACCGGGGCTGTCCATCCGCCCGCCACCCGGCGTTCGCCTCGACTACGCCGCGCGACTCTACGGTCGCGGCGTGAGTGGACGCGGTGCGCCACCGGACCGACACGGCATCTCACTGAGGGAGAGGGAGGCGACGGTGTGAACGTCACCCCTCAGGCCAGCGGCGCGGCCAGCGAACGCACCGGGCTGCGCGTGGCGTTCGGCGGCGGCGTGTACCCGGCCGAGGAGATCGCCCGGGGCGCCGCGTACGAGCTGTTCAGCCCCGACGAGGTGCCCGGCTTCGAGTGGGCGCCCCGACCGGGCAGCGCCCTGCCGTGGCGTCGGTTCGTGCACGTCACCGAGGTGACCGCCGTGCACGGTGCGACGCAGCCGGCCGAGGAGCCGGAGACACCGCTGATGATGCCCGCGCACCGGGAGCGGGGTTGGGCGCAGCTGCACCAGCTCAGCCAGCAGCCGTCCGCCGCGGGAGATCCACTGCTGGTCGCCGCGCGCGCGTCGGCGGTCGTGCGGCGGGGCACCCGGATGGTGAAGGTGCTCTCGGCCCGCCAGCTCGCCGGCTACGTGCGGGGCTGGCTGCCGCACGGCTTCTGCTACCGGGAACACGACGTGGCGCACCTGCGTACGCCGTCGGCGACCACGGTGCTGCGCACCGACGGCGACGTCGGCCGGGGCGGCTCGGACGTGGCGTACGCGCTGCGCTGGCGGGCCGCCGACCCGGGCGACTACGACGTGCCGGTCGGCGAGGCGCACCGGGGCCTGACCGCGCTGGCCTCCCGGGACCGGCTGGGCCCCCCGGTGCTGGGTACGGGCTTCGTGCCGAGCAACGGTCAGCTCATCCCGGAGTTCATCACCCGGGACTTCGCGGACCTGCCGATGCCGGCGAACGCCGCCCTGCTCGCCTACCCGACGGAGGGGGTGGAGGTGGTGCTCTACACGTACCAGGCCGAGCAGCGCGGCTGGCTGCGCATGGTCGGCCCGCAGTGGCGGCACCTGCTGTCCGCGGTGCCCGGCCTCTCGCCGGACCAGGAGTACGTGCCGACCGGAGACGCCCTCCGCTCCACGCAACTTGTCGGCGTGCACGGTGACACCGAGTACGAGGCGGTGGCGGACCTGCCCGGCGGGTTCCGGGTGCTGGCGATGACCCGCGCGGCCCGCTACCCGGTGGACGCGGTGGCCCGCCGGCTCCGGTTCGCCCGATGGCGGGGTGTGCCGTGCCTGGTGCTGCGCGAGGAGGCCGGCTGGTTGCGGTTGCGGTTGCGGTTCCCGGACCCGGACGCGGTGGTCACCACCGGAGCGCAGTGCCACGACCGTGGCGTCTACGAGACCTGGGCGCCGGGCGCCGAGGTGACCGACGACCAGGTGATGGACACCCGGTACGCGATGTGACGCCGCGCGGCGGTGGGGCGTCCTCCCGCCGCGCGGCCTCGTACGCTCAGCCGCCCAGCCGGGCCAGCTCCTCGTCGACGATCGACGGGTCGAGCTTGCGGAACACCGGCTTCGGCGCGGCCAGCGGCCGGCCCGCCTCCAGCGGCACCGACTCCCAGCGCGCGCCGACGGTGTAGTCCCCGGTCAGCACCGGGTACGCCGGGCCGCCGTCCAGGTCGTCGACCTGCTCGATGACCGGCATCGGCGCGTGCACGCCGGTGCCGCCGAGCAGCTCGTGCACCTGCTGGGCGGAGTGCGGCAGGAACGGGGTGAGCAGCGTGTTGGCGTCGCTGACAACCTGGAGGACGACGTGCAGGATGGTGCCCATCCGGGGCTTGTCGGCCTCGTCCTTGAGCTTCCACGGCGCCTGCTCGGAGAGGTACTTGTTCGCCTCGGCGACCACCTTCATCGCCTCACCGATCGCCTGCTTCTGGCGGTGCCGGCCGATCAGGTCGCCGACCGTGCGGAAACCGGCGCGGGCCACCGCGAGCAGCGCCTCGTCGGCCTCGGTGAGCCCGGCCTGGTCGACCGGCGGGATGGCCCCGAAGTTCTTCGCGGCATCGAGACGGACCGGTTGACCAGGTTGCCCCAGCCGGCGACCAGCTCGTCGTTGTTGCGGCGGAGGAACTCGGCCCAGGTGAAGTCGGTGTCGTTGCTCTCCGGGCCGGCGGCGGCGATGAAGTAGCGCAGCGCGTCGGCGTCGTAGCGCTCCAGGAAGTCCCGGACGTAGATGACCACCTTGCGGGACGAGGAGAACTTGCGCCCCTCCATGGTCAGGTACTCGCTGGAGACCACCTCGGTGGGCAGGTTGAGCCGGCCCAGCTCGCCCGGCTCGCCGTCCCGGGAGCCCTCACCGGAGTATCCGGAGAGCAGCGCCGGCCAGATCACCGAGTGGAAGACGATGTTGTCCTTGCCCATGAAGTAGTAGGACCGGGCGTCTCCGCCGACACCGTCGGCAGACGGGACGCTGCCCTCGCCGTCCTTCGAGTTCCAGTACTTTCGCCACGCCTCCGGGTCACCGGAACGACGGGCCCACTCGATCGAGGCGGACAGGTAGCCGATCACCGCGTCGAACCAGACGTAGATCCGCTTGTCGGGCCGGTCGCGCCAGCCGTCCAGCGGGATCGGTACGCCCCACTCCAGGTCCCGGGTGATCGCCCGGGGCTGGAGGTCGTCGAGCAGGTTGCGGGAGAACCGCAGCACGTTGGGCCGCCACCCGTCCCGGGTGTCCAGCCACTGCCGCAGCACCTCGGCCAGGGCGGGCAGGTCCAGGAAGAAGTGCTCGGTCTCGACGAACTTCGGGGTCTCCCCGTTGATCCGCGACTTCGGGTCGATCAGGTCGATCGGGTCGAGCTGGTTGCCGCAGTTGTCGCACTGGTCGCCGCGCGCACTGTCGTACCCGCAGATCGGGCAGGTGCCCTCGATGTACCGGTCGGGCAGGGTGCGCCCGGTGGACGGCGAGATCGCGCCCATGGTGGTCTTCGGCACGATGTAGCCGTTGCGGTACATCCCCTCGAACAGCTCCTGCACCACCGCGTAGTGGTTGCGGGTGGTGGTGCGGGTGAACAGGTCGTAGGACAGCCCGAGGCCGTGCAGGTCCTCCACGATCACCCTGTTGTACCGGTCGGCCAGCTCGCGCGGGGTGACCCCGTCGGCGTCGGCCTGCACCTGGATGGGGGTGCCGTGCTCGTCGGTGCCGGAGACCATGAGCACGTCGTGGCCGGCCATCCGCATGTACCGGGCGAAGACGTCGGAGGGAACGCCGAAACCGGAGACGTGGCCGATGTGGCGGGGGCCGTTGGCGTACGGCCAGGCCACTGCCGCGAGAACGTGACTCATGAGCAGCAAGCCTAGTGACCCGTCCGGGGCGGCCGCGAACCAATAGGGGGTGCCGGCCCGGCGGACCGGATCGACGGCCCCGCCCATTGGTCCGATTTGTCGCCGACACGCGGTCGAGCTGCCCCTTCAGCCTCCCCGACCGGTGTGCAATGAACGCCGTGACTGGCAGACGAGCGGGCCGGGACCATGACGACCGGCACACCGGGCCGGCGGTCGACGGCGACGCGGGCTCCGAGGCCGGCGGGTCCCGAGCTGCGCTGGTCGCACGCCGGCCTGGAGTACGCCGACTCGTACTGCTTCGACCCGCACAAGTGGCTGCTCACCGGCTTCGACTGCGACGCGT
>NZ_JAEVHM010000282.1 GCF_016802865.1 Micromonospora parastrephiae
GGTGGGACGAAGCGGGCGGGGCCTGGGCTGGGGGTGGTTGCTGCCCGCTGGGTGGCGCCGTGGAGGATGGCTTCGGCAGGTGCTTACAGAACCCTTAACCCCGGTCTGCGACGGTGTGCCGGGCAAGCCGAGCCACGGGGGAGTGGAAGCGTGCGGGTGCTGGTGGCGGATGACGAGCGGTTGTTGGCGGATACGGTGGCCGAAGGGCTGCGTCGCCTCTCGATGGCCGTCGACGTCTGCTACGACGGCGACGGCGCGCTGGAGCGGATCGGGGTGAACCGGTACGACGTCGCCGTGCTGGACCGGGACATGCCCGGGCACACCGGCGACGAGGTGTGCCGCAGCATCGCCGGGTCCGCCGCGGGCACCCGGGTGCTGCTGCTCACCGCGGCCGCCGGCATCCGCGACCGGGTGGAGGGTCTCGACCTCGGTGCGGACGACTACCTGACCAAGCCGTTCGCCTTCGCCGAGTTGGTCGCCCGCGTGCAGGCCCTCGGCCGCCGTTCCACACCGGCGCTTCCGCCGGTGCTTGCCCAGGACGGCGTGGTGCTGGACGTGGCCCGGCACGTGGCCACCCGCGACGGCCGGTCGCTGGCGCTCAGCCCGAAGGAGTTCGCCGTCCTGCACGTGCTGCTGCGCGCCAGCGGCCAGGTGGTCAGCGCCGAGGAGTTGCTGGAGCAGGCCTGGGACGAGTTCGTCGACCCGTTCACCAACGCGGTACGGGTGACCGTGATGACGCTTCGCAAGAAGCTCGGCGACCCGCCGGTCATCCACACCGTGCCCAAGGCCGGCTACCGCCTCGGCGGGCCGGCGTGAGTTGGACGCCCCGTCGCCGGGTGCTGCTGGTGGGCCTGTTGGCGTTGCTGGCCGGGCCGGTGCTGCCGGCGGCCGGCCACTGGCTGACAGGGCTGATCCTGGTCCAGGGTGAGACGCTCTGTGCCGTGCCGCTGCCCGGTCTGACGAGGGCGTGCGGGCGGGCGAGCGGGACCGCGTTCGTGCTGCCGTTGGTGGCGGTGCTGATCGTGACCCTGGCCACCCTGGCGGCGCTCTGGTTCGGTGCGGCGTGGTGCATGCGCCCGGTCAAGGCCCTGGCCGAGCCGATCGGACACCTGGGCCCGCAGAACCTCGGCTATCGGATCCGGCCGAAGGGCAGCGACGAGTTGGCAACGTTGTCCCGGGCGATCGACGAGATGATGGAACGCGTCTCCGCCGGCTACGAGGGGCAGCGGCGATTCGCCGCGAACGCCTCGCACGAGCTGCGTACTCCCCTCGCCGTGCAGCGGACGCTCATCGAGGTCGGCATGGCCCGGTCGCTCACCGCCGAGCAACTGGAGTTGCTGACCGGCCAGTTGTTGGAGACCAACGAGCGCAACGAGCGGCTCATCGAGGGCCTGCTCGCGCTCAGCGAGTGCGAGCAGGGCCTGCGCTCGCGGATACCGCAACGGTTCGACGAGATCGTCGGCGCGGTGCTCGCCGGGTACCAGGACAGCGCCCGGGAGGCCGGCGTCACCATCGACAGCCACCTCGCGCCCCGGGTCGTCGTCGGTGAGCGGGTGTTGCTGGAGCGCCTGGTCGTCAACCTGGTGGAGAACGGGATCAAGTACAACCGGCGGGGCGGCTCGTTGACCGTCACGGTTGGCGGCGTGCCCGCGCTGTCCGTGGTCAACACCGGTCAGCCCGTGCCGGCCGAGGCGGTGGCCGGTCTGTTCGAGCCGTTCCGCCGGCTTGCCCGGGACCGCACCTCGCACGGCGGCGGCGCCGGCCTGGGCCTGGCCATCGCCCGTTCGATCACCCAGGCGCACGACGGCATCATCGCGGCCCGGCCCGCCGAGTACGGGGGCCTGTGCGTCGACGTCCACCTTCCCCATCCGACCTAGCGCTCCCACCGATCGACCCCGGGGTCCGCGTACCACTGGATCCCGCCTGTGACGTGCCCGAAACGGCTCGCGCCCGCGACGCGGGTGGTGTGGGCGGACCTCGCCGGTCGCGCCGACCATCCGGTACACGAAGAAGGAGAAACCATGTCAGGCACCACCGGTCCGGTCCGGGCCGATGTCGAGGAGGCCGCCCGGTGGCTCGCCGGCCGGGTGGTCCGTACTCCCGTGCTGCGGTCTGCGGTCATCGACGAGTTGGCCGGGGCCCGGGTCCTGCTCAAGGCGGAGAACCTGCAGAACGGCGGCTCGTACAAGATGCGCGGCGCGCTGCGGGCGGTCGGCCGGCTCGCCGCGAGCGGGCACACCGGGGTGATCGCGCAGAGCACCGGCAACCACGCGGTGGCGGTGGCGTTGGCGGCCCGCCAGCACGGCCTCGCGGCGACCGTGGTGCTGCCGGTCGACGCGGCGCCGACCAAGGTCGAGCGGGCCCGGGCGGCGGGGGCGCGGGTGGTGTCAGCGGGCACCGACGTCGAGGAGCGGGTGGCGATGGCCCGTGCGCTCAGTGACGAGACCGGTCACCCGGTCGTCGACGCGTACGACCATCCGGACGTGATCGCCGGGCAGGGCAGCGCCAGCCTGGAGTTGATCGAGCAGGCCGAACGCGCTGGCACGCCGCTGGACACGCTGGTGGTGCCGGTCGGTGGGGGCGGCGGGGTCGCGGGCGCCTGCCTGGCCGCCGCCGGCACCGGCATCGAGGTGTACGGCGTGGAGCCGGTGGGCTGCGACTCGCTGGCCCGCAGCCTGGCGGCCGGCGAGCGTGTCCCGGTCGCCCCGGCGGCCACGATCGCCGACGGGTTGCGGCCGACCTGCGTGGGTGAGCTGCGTTCGCCATCGTGCGGACCGCGTTGCGCGGCGTCGTCCGCGTCGACGACGACGAGATAGCGGCGGCGTTCCGGCTGCTCCTGATGGATCTGAAGGTGCTCGCCGAGCCGTCCGGCGCGGCCGGGCTGGCCGGCGCGCTCCGGCTCGCCCCCGCGGCGGGTGCGGGTCGACGGCGAACGGTCGGCGTGGTGCTGACCGGCGGAAACGTGGAGGCGGCGTTGGTGGCCCGGTTGACGGTCCAGCGGCGCGCCGAGGTGACGACTGTGGAAGGGGTGGCGGCATGAGCGCGCCAGTTCGGATCGGAATTCTGTTCGGCGGCCCGTCGGCGGAGCACGAGGTGTCGTGCGCGTCCGCGCTCGGCGTGGCCCGGGCGCTGTCCGGCGGCGGGTACCGCACGGTGGCGATCGGCGTCACCCGCAGCGGCGGGTTCCGGCTGATGCCCGACGCGATGCTGGCCGAGCTGCGGGACCGGCCGGCCGGTGAGCGGGCCATCGACGACCGGCTGACGGTGACCGGGCCGGCGGTCGACCTGCGGGCCGGCCCCCGCCCGGGCGTCGTGCAGGTTTCCGCCGGCGACGCTTCCGGTGCGGTGCACGCCGAACTGGACGTGATCTTCCCCGTGCTGCACGGCCCGTTCGGTGAGGACGGCGTGGTGCAGGGGCTCCTGGAGTCGCTGAACGTGCCGTACGTCGGGTGTGGGCTGCTCGCCTCCGCCGTCGGCATGAACAAGGTCGCGATGAAGCGGGCGCTGCGCGCCGAGGGCATCCCGGTGACGCCGCAGGTGGCGTTCGACGCGCAGACCTACCGCGAGACCGACGACCCGGAGAAGCTGGTGGTGGGGCTGCGCCGGCCGCTGTTCGTGAAGCCGGCCAGCATGGGTTCCTCGATCGGCATCTCCCGCGTCGACCACGGCGACGACCTCGCCGCCGCGGTGGAGGAGGCGCTGCGCCACGACCAGCTCGTGCTGGTCGAGCAGGGGGTGACCGGCCGCGAGTTGGAGTGCGCGGTGCTCGGCGGATGGCGGCCGGAGGCGTCGCCGGTGGGCGAGGTGCGGGTCGCCGGCGGCTGGTTCGACTACCAGCAGAAGTACTTCGGCAACGCCGACCCGATGATCGTCCCGGCCGTGCTGCCCGAGGAGGTGACCGAGCGGGTACGTGAGCTGTCGCTGCGCGCGTTCGCCGCGATCGGCGGCTGGGGCCTCGCCCGGGTGGACTTCTTCTACGACGAGGCCACCGGCGACCTGTACGTCAACGAGCTGAACACCATGCCGGGCTTCACCGCGCACTCCATGTACCCGAAGGTGTGGGCGGCGGCCGGCGTCAGCTACCGGGAGGTGGTGGACCGGCTTGTCGAGCTGGCCCGTACACGGCACGCGGAACGGTCCGCGATCGCCGAGCGGAGCGCCGGATGATCCTGCTCTCCGACCCTCGGGTGGCGGCGGTGCCCAGCGCCGACGACGGCGACCCGTTGGTGGACCTGCGGGGCCTGCCGGAGTTGCGGCTGGACGGGCGTGCGGCGGATTCCGCCGGGGCGTACGCCCACCTGCGGGCCGGTGTCGCGGACCGGTTGCTGGCCGCGCAGCGTGCGCTGCCCGGCGGGCTGCGCCTGCTGGTCATCGAGGGGTACCGGCCGTACCGGGCGCAGTTGGCCATCTTCACCGGCTACCGCGAGGAGTTGCGCCGGCGCCACCCGGACTGGTCCGCCGAGCGGCTGCACCGGGAAACCACGAAGTTCGTGTCGCCGGTCGACGTGGCCCCGCACAGCACCGGCGGTGCGGTCGACCTGACCCTGTGCACGGACGAGGGCGTCGAGCTGGAGATGGGCACGGCCGTCGACGCCACCCCGGAGGACAGCGCCGATGCCTGCTTCACCGACGCCCCCACCGTCGACGCGACCGCCCGCCGGCACCGCCAGATCCTGGCGGACGCGCTCGGCGGCGTCGGGCTGGTGAACTATCCGACCGAGTGGTGGCACTGGTCGTACGGAGACCGTTACTGGGCGCTGATCACCGGGGCGCCGCGCACCCGGTACGGGCCGGTGGACCTGTCCGTTGCGCGATCGGTGCCGGTGTCGGCTGAACGGTAGAGCCCTGCCATCCGTACCAGGCGGTGAAGGACACCACCGAGGGCGGGAGTGAACGGCGATGAGGGTGCAGCGCAAGCACGTGCTGGCGGCGAGCGTGGCGGTACTCGCCGCGGTGGGCGTGGCGGTGGGTACCGGTTTCGGCTTCGCCGGCACCGCCCCGGCGCAGTCGTCCGTCTGCTCCGGCTCGGTCACCTTCTCGGCGGAGGGCGGGGCACCGGCGGCGACCAGCGACCGCTTCCCGGTGGGTACCCGGCTGCGGGTGACCAACCTGGACAACGACCGGGCCGCCACGGTGACGGTGACCGGCCCGTCGGGCAGTTGTGTGCTGCTCAACGCGGCGGCCATGGAGCTGGTGCGGGAGCCGGGCAAGAACGTGATCCGCCGTAACGTGGTCGAGCGCCTGGATGGTGCTGCGCCGGCGGCCGGTGCGCCGGCCGCCGGCACGGTACGCCCC
>NZ_JAEVHM010000283.1 GCF_016802865.1 Micromonospora parastrephiae
GGTGCCGGTCCGGGGCGAGATCCGCAGCAACATCAGCCTGGTCGAGCCCGACGGCACCGTCACCAAGGTGAACGAACCCGGTCCCGAACTGGACACCCAGGAGACCGAGGCGCTGGTGCGCGCCGTCCTGGACCACCTCACCGACGTCACCTGGCTGGCCTGCTGCGGCAGCCTGCCCGACGGCGTACCGCCGGACCTGTACGCCAGACTGACCGAGGCGGTCCGGTCCCGCGGCGTCCGGGTCGCGGTCGACACCTCCGGCGAGCCGCTGCGGGCCAGCCTCGCCGGCCGACCCGACCTGGTCAAACCGAACACCTCCGAGCTGGCCCAACTGGTCGGTCGGCCTCTGCGGACCTTCGGCGACGTGATCGACGCGGCGCTCGAGGTTCGCAAGCTCGGCGCTGACGCGGTGCTGGCCAGCCTCGGCGCTGACGGGGCACTGCTGGTCGAGGCCGCCACGGTACGGCACGCTGAGGCGCCGGTGGCCCGGGTGGTCAGCGCGGTCGGCGCCGGCGACGCCGCCCTGGCCGGCTTCCTGCACGGCGGCGGGGCAGGCATGGCCGCTCTTCGTACCGCGGTGGCCTGGGGCACGGCCGCCGTCCAGCACGAGGGGACGCTCTTCTCCGCCGTCGACCCGGATCAGCCGGTGCTGGTGAGCACCGATGTCGACCCGAACCGGCCGCTACGGGACGCCGACGCCGTCCCCACCCGGGCCGAACCCGTCTCCCGGCCGGCCTGACCGGCGGCGGGCTCGCCGCCACCGTTCGAGCGACCGGCATCACCTGCACGAGCTGCCGGCATTCGTCGGCTCAAAGCCTCTGCCTCGTCGACAACCTAACGCCCTACCGCCGCAACACCGTCGTGCGGCGATTCTGCGACGACGCGAACGGCCTCCTGCAGACCGTCGGCGTCTAGAGGAACTGCACGCCGGATGTGGCCAGCACTTCGACCGCGAATTCTTCCTAATCGGCAAAGATCGATGGAATCGATGATCCTCATGTCCGCCGCCGCCCGAACCAGATCGGACACAGCAGGAGCCACACGGACACGGCGGGACGGAGGGGATGCTCGTCGGACGAGCAGCCACGGAGCAGCCAAACGTCCACAAGGGACAGAAAAGCAGAGAGCCCGACTCGCGTTTCCGCAGGTCAGGCTCTCTTGATCTTGTGCGCCCGAAGGGACTCGAACCCCTAACCTTCTGATCCGTAGTCACAGGCCACCGAACAGTCCTCTACAGATATCAGTGTAGACCAAATAGAGTCGGCCCACAACCTCCCTAGTCCAACCCCGTCCAGCCACGTCCTTGCTGGTCCGGGCGCTGCAGGCGATGGTCATCGCTGATCATCGATTAGCGCGAGGGCTCGCGATAGCTGATGAAATCCGACTGCGTCCCGGTAAATCCACGCCCGTCCCCCGTCGCCCGAGCAGCCACCGAGCAGCCACGGATCAACCGCCGCCCTGACTGACGTCAGCCAGCCGGCGCTGGGTGTCCGATCGATCGGCTCGTAGATCGATCGCCTCGGCCGGAACTCGCCTTACAGCGCGCGACGGGTCTAGACACACAGTGTGGTGATCCGGTTGGCTGTAGATGTGACTCAGGTGATGGTCCGGCACGCGAGCCTCTTGCAGGACGCGGTTCGGCTCCTGTTGTTGCTCGACACAGCCGCGGGACCGGTGGTCGAGGACAGCGAGGCACCACCGAGTGCCGTAGGCATCGTTCGCATCAAGGTGTGCTTGCAGAAACTGGACTTCTGGGCCGGCTACCCGGACTACCTCGCCAACGAGCTTCGCGTTACTGCCGTTGCAGTACTTAGCGTCAATCACCGAGTGTCCGGCTGGCTGCGCTCCGGCCGGGCGCCCGGCACGCCCACGCCATTGCACCCCCGTAGCGATCGACTCCCACCCACCGCGGTCAGCCCGGCATGCCGCGTCAAGGATGCTCCGAGGCGACGTGTCCTACTGCTTACCTACAGTCAGACGCCATGCAGGTTGTGAGCCCTTCGCGCTTACGGGACGCCATCGCCGAACACCTCCGAGACGGGATGACACGGCGGCAGATCGAAAACTTCTTCGAGGACCTCGGTCTCGCTCCCTGGCCGGATGAATGGGTGTCCTTGACCAAGGCCGCGTTCGTCTGGTCGATCCTGGGGGACCACACGCTGCCTGAACTGGCCGACGTCGCGCGCCGCGTCTTGGATGAGGTTGAGGCGCCAGGGTTGGCCGCGCTGGTGGACCGCCTCGGTCCGACCGGTGTCGCGGGCGATCTCAAGAACCTGATCTTTGCGGCAGACGGACCCAAACCGAAGATCGTCTTCCGGGACGCCGTCAACAACGACATCGCGCTGGTGGAAAACGAGCAGTATTGCCTGGTCTATGACCGACCACTGGGCCCGAATGGCCTCACCTGGCAGGAACTCACCGATTGGTGGACGGGTCGGGAAGGCCTAACCGGCCGGTCGCCGGCCGAGGTCTCCCGGAGCCTCTACAGCCGGCTGGACCGGTCCCTGGGAGGCAACGACGCAGAGCGGCGGATCCTGCGCACCTACGCCGATCGGTACGTCCGATTGGGCTCCGGCATCCCCGCGTTGATCCCGCAGGTCTATCTCCACTACGACCCCTACACGAAGCGTCAGGGCGGCACCGTGCTTGCTCGGCAGCGGATGGATTTCCTTCTGCTGCTGCCGAACCGGGCACGCGTAGTGATCGAGTGCGACGGTATCCAGCACTACGCCGACGATCTCGGCCGAGCCAGCCCTCAGCGCTATGCGGAAATGGTCGCCGAGGACCGTGGCCTACGGCTGCGCGGCTACGAGGTGTACCGCTTCGGCGGCCAAGAGTTGCGAGAAGAAGCTCGGCCCGGCGACCTGCTACGGACCTTCTTCGACGCGTTGGCAGCACGCCACGGAGGAGGTGCTTGAGCCGGCCTTGCCCTAGGAGGTAATGCCGCGGAACCACGGTCAGGGGCAGCAAGCCGGGCCAGGGAAGCGTCGACCGGAGCCTGGCCATCGTGTGGCCCGGTGTACGTGTCGATTGCGGACAGCTGCGCCGTGACGGGCTGCGTTGCTGGTACTCCACGGCCCGGGGTTCCCGCCTCGCCCTCACTCACCGGGCTGAAACACCGAGATGGTGCGTTCCCGGCTTGAAGCCGGCAGGTAGGTAGAGCACTTCGATCCCCAGGATCACCGAGGGTGGTCGGCGACGGTAGTTGTCGAATAACAGCGAGTTTGCCCGGCCCTCGGCGGTGTTACACGATGAGGAAAGCAGGCCGCGAATCAGCCCGCTTGCATGATCATGGTCCCTCACCAACCTGCCGACTGTATGACCCTGCCCGCAAACCGCGCAGCGGCCTTCGTGCCAACGCTCCAACTCGGCGTAGGCAGCCCGCTGATGGGGCAGCACGTAGGCGCCGACACTCGCCAGGGCAACTCCTGCCTCCGCTACAGCGACGTGTGAGGGCATAACCCACGCCCAGCACGCCGGTCGACCTTCGGGTGTGGCCGGGTCAAGGTCAGGTAGACGAGGCTTACACGCACCGCAGAGTCGGCTCTTCACCGCCGCGACGCCGTCCCGCGCCAACATCGCGACCACCTCCGACGAGCCGATCTTGCGCGCGCCACCCGTTGCCTGGCCAGCAAGAAAGTTGAGGACTTGTTCCAGGTCGCCACCATGTCCTTCGAGCAGCACCCCGAAGGCGTGCAAGTCCTCGGGAAACTGCGGCGGTGCCGGGCGGGGTGGGCGTCGGCAGCTCGACCTGTGGATCTTGCCTTTGTTCAGGAGGTAGAGGTAGCTGTCAGGATTCAGCGGCTGCTGCTCTTCCCTCCACCGCTGGACAGTCTGCTCATGGCGGCGGCGGGCCTCGGGGTAGTGGGACATCGCCAGGTCGCAAGAGCTACAGCAGGCGCTCTCCCACCTTGTTGCCTGAAGAAGATCGTCTCGGATCTCCCGCGCATCGCCCTCGCCGGCCGCGACTCTTTCTAGAATCCAAAGCACTGTTGGGAGGTCGAGGGACCAGGTCTCCTTCCCGCCAAACTGCTTCCAGCAGGTCAGGGTGGAGCCTTCGAGGGAATGGTCACCGAGATGTACGTCCAACTTAAAGCTCTGACCTTGCATGGGAACTCCCGCACGGGATCGATAGCCTCCGCAGCGCCAGCAGAGTAGCCAGTCGGTCCGACATCTCAGTGGATGCCAACTCGGAGAGGCTCGCCGAGACCAGTCGCTGGTGATGACCGATCCCGCGCGACTACGCCGTCCCCAGCCGGCAGGCGCCGAGGATGCGGACGCGATCCGATCGGCACGGGTGCTGCCGCCCCTCCATCACCGGAGGCCGGATGATGGTCCGGTGATGCACGAGTTGAACCGACTGGGCGAGCGTCCCTTCGAGGACCTGTGCCGCGCACTGGCCGTCCATGTCCTCGGAGTCGGTATCCAGGCGTTCGGAGACGGTCCCGACGGAGGGCGCGAGGCGACCTTCGAGGGCCCACTCACCCACGCCGGGGCGAGCGGTCGCTGGAACGGCTACGGAGTGCTGCAGGCGAAGTATCGCCGCAGTGGGTACGGAAACAAGGACGCCGAGTGGCTCCGACAGCAGATCAAACCCGAACTCGACGCGTGGCTCGATCCGACCCGCCGGCGTGTGACCGCAGGTCGCCGCCCGGAGTACCTGATCATCGCCACAAACGTGCGGCTGTCCAGTGCGCCCTCCAACGGCGGCATCGACCGCATACACACCCTGCTGCGCGGATACGCCGATCGGCTCGGCCTCAAAGACATCGCCCTGTGGGACGCCACCTCACTGTCGATGTACCTCGACGCCTACCCCGACGTGCGGCAGGGCTTCTCCCATCTCATCTCGTCAGCGGACGTGCTCGCGAAGACCTTCACCACCTTGAACCGCATCGATGACGCCCTCCGCCCGCGCACCATTCAGGTCGGCCAGGGGCCGCCGGGCAATCAGCGGGCATTCCGTGCGGTCTACCAAGCAGCCGGCGGCCAACAGGTTCTCGGCGAACCCACCAGTGAGGTCTACGACGACGGCCCCGGCTGGGTACAGCACTTCGAAGGCGGCCTCGGGCAGCCCGAGGCGGTGATTTGCGCCCAGGCACGGCACGACCCGGTCGCGATGGACGCCACCATCTGGGACGCGCTGCGGGCGTCGAGCCCGGGGCAGCTCACCGACGTCGGCTACCCGGTCCGGTCCGCGTCGCCTCCATTCATCGACGCGGCTTCTCGCAACATTGTCCTCGACGGAGGCCAGTGGGGGCCGGGCGAACTCGTGCGTGGCGACGAGGG
>NZ_JAEVHM010000284.1 GCF_016802865.1 Micromonospora parastrephiae
GGCTGTGGGCCGCTCGCGCCGGTCGGGGTGGGCGTTGCTGGCCGCCGGCGGCACACCGGCGGCGGTTGGCGCGCCGGCGCCGGCCTGGGCTTCCTCACCGGCGTGGCGCTGTTCGCGCCGCTGCTGGCCTGGACGAACCTGCACACCGGCTACCTGCCGTGGGTGTTGCTGTCGCTGTTGCAGGCCGGCTACCTGGCGCTGCTCGGCGCGGCCACCGCCTGGGTGTCGCCGTTGGCCGACCGCGGCCGGTGGGCGTGGCCGGCGCTGACCGGCCTGCTGTGGGTGGGGCAGGAGGCGCTGCGCGACCGCACCCCGTTCGGGGGGTTCCCGTGGGGGCGGTTGGCGTTCAGCCAGGACTCGTCGCCGCTGCTGCGCCTCGCCGCGCTGGGCGGCGCGCCGCTGGTCACCTTCGCGGTGGCCCTCCTCGGCGGGTTGCTGGTCACCGCCGCCTGGCGGGGCTGGGTCGCCGCCCGGGCGACGACGCAGGGCGACGCGCCGGCGCGGCGGTGGACGCCGGTGGTCGTACCGGCCGTCGCGGCGGTGGCGCTCTGCGCGGCCGGCCTGCTCGTACCGGTCGCCGCCGCAGGGTCGGGCGACGCGGTCACCGTGGCGATCGTGCAGGGCAACGTGCCGCGCCTCGGCCTGGACTTCAACGCCCAACGGCAGGCGGTGCTCAACAACCACGTCGACGCCACCCTGGAGCTGGCCGCGCAGGTCGCCGCCGGCGCCCAGCGGCAACCCGACCTGGTGGTGTGGCCGGAGAACTCCAGCGACATCGACCCGCTGCGCAACCCCACCGCCGGCGCGCGGATCTCGCAGGCCGCCGACACCATCCGCGCGCCGATCCTCGTCGGCGCGGTCCTGCAGGGCCCCGGCGCCGGAAAGGTCCGCAACGTGGGCATCCTGTGGCAGCCCGGCACCGGCGCGGACCTGGCCCAGCTGTACGCCAAGCGCCACCCGGTGCCGTTCGCCGAGTACGTGCCGCTGCGCGACGTGGCGCGGATGGTCAGCGACAAGGTCGACCTCATCCGGTCGGACTTCGTGGCCGGCAGCACCCCGGGCGTGGTACGCGCCGGCCCGACGGTGCTCGGTGACGTGATCTGCTTCGAGGTCGCCTACGACGAGGTGGTCCGCGAGACTGTCACCGGCGGCGCGCGACTGCTCGTCGTGCAGACCAACAACGCCACCTTCAACGTCGCCGAGGCCCGTCAGCAGATGGCCATGGTGCGGCTGCGGGCGGTGGAGCACGGCCGGCCGGCGTTGATGGCCTCCACGGTCGGGGTGTCCGGGTTCGTCTCCCCGGACGGGCGGGTAAGCGATGCCACCGGGTTCAACACCCGGGAGGTCGTGGTGCGGCAGCTGCGGCTCGACGGCGGACGCACCCTCGCCACACGCCTCGGCTGGTGGCCGGAGGTGGCGCTCGCCGGGCTGGCCGCGGCGGCCCTGGTCGGCGCGGCGGTGCTGCGCCGGCGGCAGCGGATCATGCCCGGATAGCAGCAGCCGGTACGCCGGCGGAAGCGGAGGAACCGTGATCCAGGCGACCGATACGATCCGGCGTCCGGACGAGGTGCCCGGCGTGGGCCGGGTGCTGGTGGTGATCCCCACCTACAACGAGGCCGACAACGTCGCCGCGATCGTGCAGCGGGTCCGCCGGGCCGCCCCGGCGGTGCAGATCCTCATCGCCGACGACAACAGCCCCGACGGCACCGGCGCGATCGCCGACGACCTCGCCGCGGGCGACGGGCACGTGCAGGTGCTGCACCGCGAGGGCAAGCAGGGCCTCGGCGCGGCGTACCTGGCCGGGTTCGGGTGGGCGCGCGAGCGCGGCTACGACGCGGTCGTGGAGATGGACGCCGACGGCTCGCACGCCCCGGAGGACCTGCCGGCGCTGTTGACGGCCGCCCGCGACGCCGACGTGGTGATCGGGTCGCGGTGGACCAGCGGCGCGCGGGTGCTGAACTGGCCGCTGCGGCGGCTGCTGCTGTCGCGCTGCGGCAACCTGTACGCGCGTCTCGCGCTGGGCATGCCGGTGTCCGACGCGACCGGCGGCTACCGGGTGTACCGGATCAGCGCGTTGGACGCCATCGACCTGGAGTCGGTCTGCTCCCAGGGCTACTCGTTCCAGGTGGAGCTGTCCCGGCTGGCGCACCGGGCCGGTGTGCGGATCGTGGAGGTGCCGATCACGTTCGCCGAACGGGAGCGCGGGGACAGCAAGATGAGCCCCCGCATCGTGGCCGAGGCGCTGTGGCGGATCACCACCTGGGGGGTGCAGGACCGGCGGCAGGCGGTACGCCGTGGTGTCAACGGCACCCCCACCGGTCAGGTGCGGTGGCCGTGAGCGCGGCCGTGTCATGCTGGACGGGCGGGACACGTCCATGGTGTCGCGGGAATGGCGATGAGGTGAGATGCGCCGAGGACTGAGGTTCGTGCCGTTGGGCCTGCTGCTGGCGGTGGTGCTGGAGCTGGCCGTGTTCGTCGGGGTGGGACGGGCGCTGGGGTTCGGCGCGGCGGTGCTGCTGGTGTTCGCCGCGTCGCTGCTGGGGTTGGTGCTGCTGCGCCGCGAGGGCATGCGCGCGTGGCGCGGGTTCCGCTCCGCGACGCAGGCGGGACAGCCGCCGGGCCGGCAGGTGACCGACGGCCTCGTCGGGTTGGTCGGCGCGCTGCTGCTGGCGGTGCCCGGTCTGGTCAGCGGACTGGTCGGGTTGCTGCTGCTGGTGCCGCCGCTGCGACGGTTGGCCCGTTCCGGGGTGCAACGCACCGCCGAGCGGCGTGTGTCGTCGATGGTCGCCGGTGACCTGTTCGGGCCCCGTACGGTGCGGGTGCGCCAGGGCGCGCCCCAGCCGGCGCCGAGCCCGCAGCCGGAGCAGCCGGTGGTCGTCGACGGTGGCCGGGCCATCGAGGGCGAGATCATCGAGCCTGGCCGCAACTGAGCGAACCGGACACGACGGCGCCCCCGGGATTTTCCCCGGGGGCGCCGTGTCGTGCGGTGTGCGGCTCAGGCGCGGCCGCGACGCGTACGAACCTCCTGGAGCCGTTCGGCGAGGATGTCCTCAAGCTCGGCGATCGAGCGCCGCTCCAGCAGCATGTCCCAGTGGGTACGTGGCGGCTTGGCCTTCTTCTGCTCCGGCTCGCTGCCGTCGACGAGTCGAGCGACGCTGCCGTCGAACTTGCATTCCCAGGTCGTCGGGACCTCGGCGTCGACGGCGAACGGCACCTCGAACTGGTGGCCCTTGGCACAGAGGTACTCGCGGGTCTGACGCGGCGCGAGCTCCGTGTTGCGGTCGGATTCGTAGCTGACCGCGCCCAGGCGGCTTCCGCGCAGCATACGCTCGCCCATGATCGACTTCCCCTCGTTCGTGGTGCTGGTCTTCTGGGTGTAACGGTGCGTTCCCGTCGAGCCATTCCCGCCGGAGGGCGTGAGGCGTCCACGGGTGGGCCGCGACCAAGGGTAGCCGGCCGTGGCGGCCACCCGGCCAGGTGATCCCGGGCGGGTCGCATTGGTGGAGTGTTTCGGCTGCCACCGGGGATGTTAACCGCCCGAGTGCAGTGGAGGTTGCGATGGCCCAGGACGTCCCGGTCGAGCGCCGAGCGGTCACCGAGCGGACGTTCTTCGGGCATCCCCGGGCACTGGCGACGCTCTTCCTCACCGAGATGTGGGAGCGGTTCAGCTTCTACGGGATGCGGGCGATCCTCGTGCTGTATCTCACCGCCGAGGTCGCCGACGACGGGCTGGGTCTGGGCGAGGCCAACGCCAACGCGGTCTACGGCACGTACAACGCCATGGTGTACCTGCTGGCGCTGCCCGGCGGGTGGGTCGCCGACCGGCTGATCGGCGCCCGACGCAGCGTGCTGTGGGGCGGGGTGGTGATCGCCGCCGGGCACTACGTGATGGCGGTGCCCGTGCGGTGGAGCGTGTTCGCCGGGATGGTGCTCATCGTCCTGGGTACCGGCCTGCTCAAACCGAACATCTCCACGATGGTCGGCGCCCTGTACGACCGGGACTCCCCGCGCCGCGACGCCGGCTTCTCGATCTTCTACATGGGCATCAACCTGGGCGCGTTCATCGCCCCGCTGATCACCGGCTACCTCGGCGAGAAGATCAACTGGCATCTGGGGTTCGCGGTCGCCGCCGTCGGCATGACCTTCGGCGTGATCCAGTACGTGCTGGGCCGGCGCAACCTGGGCGACGCCGGTGACGGCCTGCCGACCCGCTGCTCGGCGCCGACCGCCGCCGGGCGCTGACCCGAGCCGCGCTGGCCGTCGTGGTGCTCGTCGTCCTCGTCGCCGTCCTCGCGCTGGTCGGGCTGTTCACCGTCAACACGGTGGTGAACGTGCTCACCGCGGTCACCGTGCTCGTCGCCATCGGCTACTTCGCCCGGATCATGACCGACCGGGAGCTCAGCGCGACCGAACGTCTCCGGATGAAGGCGTACCTGTGGCTGTTCGTCTTCGCCGCCGCGTTCTGGCTGATCTACGACCAGGCCGGCTCGGTGCTGAACATCTTCGCCGCCGAGCGCACCGACCGGGACGTCGCCGGCTTCACGTTCCCGGCGTCCTGGTTGCAGTCGGTCAACCCGATCCTCATCATCATCGGCGCGCCGCTGTTCGCGCTGCTGTGGCTGCGCGTCGGCAACCGGGTCTCCACGCCGGTGAAGTTCGCCGTCGGTCTGGTGCTCAACGGTTTGTCGTTCGTGCTGATGGCCGCCGCCGCGCAGGCCGCCGTCGGCGGCGAGCGGGTGTCACCGTGGTGGCTGGTCGCGGTGTACGCCATCCAGGTCGCCGGTGAGCTGTCGCTGAGCCCCGTGGGCCTGTCCGCCACGACCAAGCTGGCGCCGGTGAAATACGCCAGTCAGATGCTGGGGCTGTGGTTCCTCGCCACCGCCGTCGGCGACGCCATCGGTGGCCAGGTGGCCCGGCTCGCCGAGACCTGGTCCGAGCCGACCTACTTCCTCACCTTCGGGCTGGCGTCGGTGGCGTTCGGCCTGGGCGCGGTGATGTTCGCCCGACACATCCGCGCGCTGATGGCCGGCATCCACTGACCCCGGCAGCGGTCAGCCGGCGACGTCCTCGGGCGCGGCGGCGCCGAGGCGGGACAGCGCCAACGCCAGGTCGCTGACCTGGTCGCCGAGCTGCGCCACCCGCCGCTGCGCCACGTCCCGGTCGGTTTCGGCCGCGTCCAGTCGTACCGTCAGGGTGGTGACCCGGCCCTCGGCGGTGGCCGCGGCGTGCCGGGCGGCGG
>NZ_JAEVHM010000285.1 GCF_016802865.1 Micromonospora parastrephiae
CGCCGGGGCCCGCGCACAGGTCCAGCCAACGCCCGTCCGGGCCGTCCAGCGGCGCGTCGGCCAGGGCGGCGGCCACCAGTTGGGAGCCCTCGTCCTGGACGTGGGCGCGGCCGTCGGCCACCGCCGGCACGTCGCCCGGCGCGCCTCCGGGCAGATAGACGGCGTACGGCGAGAACGCGCCCGGCGCGCCGCCGACCTGGTCGGCGAGCTCGATCGGGTCGATCAGGCCGGGTCGGGCGCACAGGTGCACCGGCGGGCGCTCGTTGTCCTCGATCAGGAGACGGGCCGTCTCGCCCAGATCACCGTCGAGCGCCTCGGAGAAGGCCCGCACGATCCACTGCGGGTGGCTGTACGCGACCGCCAGGTGCCCGACCGGGTCGGTCTCCATCGGCGGGGCGAGCTTCGCCACCCAGCCGTCGGAGTCGCGGGTCGACACCTCCCGCAGCACCGCGTTGGCGAACCCGGTCGCGCCGGGCGCGACCGCGCGGACCAGGTCCACGGTCGACGAGACCGCGGCGTGCGGCGGCACACGGGTGTGCAGGAGCTGGTACGCCCCGATCCGCAGCGCGTCACGCACCGGCGGGTCGATCCGGGCCACGTCCCGCCCGGCCGCGTCGGTGAGGATCGCGTCCAGCGTGCCCAGATGACGCAGGGTGCCGTAGGTCAGCTCGGTGGCGAAGGCCGCGTCCCGGCCGTACAGCCCCTCCTCGCGCAGGATGATGGGCAGCACCAGGTTGGCGAACGCGTCGTCGCGGTGCACCGCCGCCACCGCCTCGTACGCCGCGCGGCGCGGCCGGTCCATCGGCGGTCGTACCGGCCGACGGTCCGCGCCGCGACCGGTGGAGCGCGGCGGACGTGTCCCCTCCGGGGCCGTCACGCGAGGTCCTCGCCGGCGCCGACGCGGACGCCACGCGCCCAGTCGGTGGCCGACATGGCCCGCTTGCCCGCGGCACGCACCTCGCCCAGGCGCACCGGCGCGGTGGCCGTACCGGCCAGCACCCGGGCCTTCTCCACCAGCAACTCCCCCGGCTTCAGCTCCGGCCCGTCGGGCACCGGCACGACCGGGCCGAGTTTCACCCGCTCGCCCCGGAACGTCGTCCAGGCGCCCGGCGCCGGCGTGCAGGCCCGGATCCGGCGGTCCACCGCGAAGGCGGGGTCGGCCCAGCGGACCCGGGCGTCCTCCACGGTCAGCTTCGGTGCCAGCGACACCCCGTCGGCGGGCTGCGGCTCGGCGCGGGCGGTGCCGTCGGCGATCGCGTCGAGCACCGCCACCAGCAGTCCGGCGCCGGAGTCGGCGAGCCGCTCCAGCAGATCGCCGGACGTGTCGGCGGGGCGGATCTCGTCGGTCAGGGTGCCGTAGACCGGGCCGGTGTCCAGGCCCTGCTCCAGCTGGAAGACGCTGGCGCCGGTCAGCTCGTCACCGTGCAGGACGGCGTGCTGCACGGGCGCGGCGCCCCGCCAGGCCGGCAGCAGCGAGAAGTGCAGGTTGATCCAGCCGTACCGGGGGATCTCCAGGGCCGCCGGCGGCACCAGCGCGCCGTACGCGACCACCGGCACGCAGTCCGGTGCCAGCTCGCGCAGGCGGTCGAGGAACTCCGGGTCCCGGGGGCGGGCCGGCGTGAGCACCTCCACGCCGTGCTCGTCGGCCCACTCGCCGACCGGGGAGCGGGACAGGCCACGCCCACGCCCGGCGGGCGCGTCGGGCCGGGTGACCACGGCGACCAGCTCGTGCCGGGAGGCGGCGACGGCGGCCAGGGCGGGGACGGCGACGGCCGGCGTACCGGCGAAGATCACGCGCATCCGGGTCACCGACCCAGTCCGAAGGGGTCGGTGATGTGCGGGCTCAGCTTGACCGTCGGCGGGGCTGCCGCGTCGTACCACTCGGCCTGGCGGATCGCCTTCATGGCCTCCTTGCGGCCGGCGGAGTCGAGCCGGTCCAGGAAGAGCACGCCGTCGAGGTGGTCGGTCTCGTGCTGCACGCAACGGGCCATCAGGCCGGTGCCGACGATCTGCATCGGGTCGCCGAACGAGCTGAAGCCCTTGGCGATGACGTTCTGCCGCCGCTTGGTGTCGAAGTAGAGCCCGGGGATGGACAGGCAGCCCTCCGGGCCGTCCTGCTCCTCCTCGTCGGGGAACTCCAGCACCGGGTTGACCAGGTGCCCGAGCACGTCGTCGACGTCGAAGGTGAACACCCGCAGGCTCACACCGAGTTGCGGCGCGGCCAGGCCGGCGCCGTTCTGCTCACGCATCGTGTCGGTGAGGTCGGCGACGAGCCGACGCAGCTCGGCGTCGAAGTCGACCACCGGATCGGCCGGCGTGCGCAGCACCGGATCCCCAAAAAGACGGATGGGCTGGACGGTCACGCGGGACGGCTCCTTCGTGGGTGGGGCGAGCGGCGCGTACCAGTCTACGGAGTGCCCAGGCGCGTGCCGGCCGGCGTACCTCGATCGGACGCCGCCGGTGTGCCGAGCGTCACCAGCAGGCTCTCGTAGCCGCGCAGGGTCAGCCGGGTCCGGTGCCGGGGCGTGCCGGCCAGGGCCAGCTCGGGCAGCCGGCGCAGCAGCAGCGGGAACGCCACCTGCGCCTCCAGGCGGGCCAGGCCGGCCCCGAGGCAGTAGTGCGGGCCGGCGCCGAAGGAGAGCGGGTGCGCCTGCTGGCGGGTCGGGTCGAAGCACCGTGGGTCGGGGAACCGGCGCGGGTCGCGGTTGGCCGCGCCGAGCAACAGCAGCGCCGTGCTACCGGGCGGCAGGTCGAGCCCGCCGCAGCGCACCGGCGCCGTGCTGGTCCGGGTGGTCAGCTGCACCGGGGAGTCGTAGCGCAACAGCTCCTCGACGTACGCCGGGGCGAGCGCGGGGTCGGCGCGCAGCGCGTCGGCGGCCGCCGGGTGGCGCAGCAGCACCACGAGGCCGTTGCCGAGCAGGTTGGTGGTGGTCTCGAAGCCGGCCACCAGCAGCACCACCAGGTTGGCCAGCAGTTCGTCGCCGGTGAGCCGCTCACCGTCGGCGTCGTGTACCTGGACCAGCGCCGTGGTCAGGTCGTCGGCCGGTTCGCGGCGCCGGGCGACGATCAGCTCGACGAAGTAGTCGCGCAGCTCGGCGGCGCCCGCGTCGGCGACCGCCAACTCCTCGGTGGTGATCTCCGGCTCCAGGACACCGGTCAGGTCACCGGCCCAGCGACGGAACAGCGGCCGGTCGGCCGCGGGCACGCCGAGCAGCGCGCAGATCACCCCGACCGGCAGCGGGTACGCGAAGTCGGCCAGCACGTCGACCGGCGCGCCGCCCTCGGCCCGGGCGATCATCGCGTCGAGCAACTCCTCGGCCTGGGCACGCACCACGTCACGCATTCCGGCGATCCGGCGCGGGCTGAAGGCCCCGGCGGCGAGGCGGCGCATCCGACTGTGGTCGGGCGGGTTGGTCCGCAGCATGGACCGGGCGATCGACGACACCGACGGACTCTCCCGCCAGTTCGGCCAGACCTGGTCGCGCAGCGCGTCGTCGAGCACCCCGAGGCGGGGGTCGCGCAGCAGTTCGTCGACCTCCGGGTAACCGGTCACCACGTACAGCCCCGGCAGCGCCTGCACCACCGGCCCGTGGGCGCGCAGCCGCTCGTACGTCGGGTACGGGTCGACGCGCCCCTGCGGCGACATGAGCAGTGTGAGCGCCTCGGCAGCCTCCATGGCCGGCCTCCCCCGTCGATGCGTCGGAGGCTCCATCATGCCCACGCCGTCCACGCCTGGCATCACCTGAGGGCGGGAGTCGCCTGTCGGGCTCGGCCCGCGTCGGGCTCAGGCGTTGGCGCCCGGGTCCCCGGCGAGCACCGCGTCACCGCGGAGCAACGCGGGCTCCGGCAGCGGCAGCTGGATCTTGTGGGCCGCCTCCCAGTCGTAGACCAGGCCGGGGCGCACCTGCGCGGCGAAGTAGTCGAGGGCGCTCATGCCGCCCACGACCGGTTCGTCGACCTCCGCGACGAGTTGCGCCGGGACGAGGGAGAACCCGTTCTGCAGGGCGGCGCTGAGCCGGCGGTGGCCGTCGACGACGAAGAAGTACTCGCCCGTGAACCCGATCTTCAACGGCTCCAGCCCCTCGTCACCGGCCTCGGCGACGTCACCGACGAACTCGGTGTCCCACAGTCCGCGCAGGGTCGCGATGTCCTCGGTCGGGTAGACCCGGGCCGGGTCCAGCAGCAGCAGCGGCGGGCCGTCGCGCAGCACCTCGACGCCGAGCGTCCCCTCGTACGCGGCGATGATGTGCTCGACCACCTCGGACGCCGAGGCCCGGGTGGTGTCGCAGATCAGGTCGTAGTTGCGCAGTCGCGCCTTGTCCACCCCGTAGCGGACGATGAACCGGCTGCGCTCGCTCTCGCTGCGCTCGCGGAGCTTCGCCTTGGCCTCCTCCAGCGAGGCGTAGCTCTCCGCCGGCCCCGACGGTCGGGCCAGAACCCGGCGGGCCGCCTCACCCGGCTCGGTGATCATGTGCACCTTGAGCGCGTCGGTGAAGAAGTGCCACGCCAGCCGGGAGTCCATGACGAGGCGCTCGCCGGAGGCGGCGATGTCCCGCTGGAGCTGGTCGACGTAGCCGTCGACGGCCTGGTCCAGCTCGGCGTGCAGGTTGAGCTGCAGGGCGGTCATCTGCCGCTGCTGCGCCATCTCCCGGTAGAGGTCACCCACGCTGACCCGACGCATCCCTAGCCGGTTGGCGATCTCCACCGACACGGTGCTCTTGCCGCTGCCGAGGTCGCCGTTGAAGACGATCGATTGTCGAACGGTCACGACTGGTCCACCCCTGATAACCGGCTGTTTGACATCATCGACATCGCGTCCGACCGACGCGTTCCCGCCACCGTCGCGCCGTCCTGCGCCGGCTCCGGCTCGGCGCGTCTGACGCCGCACCGCAACCAGGAACCGCCGTACGCCCGGGCATGACGGGCGATGCTACCACTCCACCGCCAGCGCTTTGCCGGACGCGGTGTGCGGGAGCCACCGCCGCGGACCAGGTCGCGGACCGCCGGTGCCAGCCGAAACGGTCGCGGCGGGCCTGGCCGAGACGGTCAGAACAGGCTCAGCGGGTCGACCTGGAGACGGACCGGATCGGCGGCCTTGCGGGCTGCCCGCGCCCCGGCGGCCGAGTGCAGCGCCTCGGCGAGCGCGGCGGCCCGGGCCCGGGGCACCCGGACCAGCATCCGCTCCCGCCCCTCGTCGGCGGGCACGGCCCGAGCACCTCTGCGTCGTCGGGCAGC
>NZ_JAEVHM010000286.1 GCF_016802865.1 Micromonospora parastrephiae
CACGCCGCCACGCCGCGTGGCGCCGGTGCGCGACGCACGCTGCCGGGCCGCCACCCTGGCCTGGTGCCGGGGTGACCCGCCCGCCGGCGCCAGGGGACGCCTCGACGCGCCCGCCGGCCACCGGTGGCGCGCCAGCTCCGCCGGAGGCCACCCCGACCCACCCGGGTACGCCCGGCCAGACGCCGCCACGGCCAACCGCCGCCGGTCCCTCGATCCGACCGGCGACCTCGGGCGCTCCGATCCCACCGGGTGGCGACGCGCCGACCGCGTTCATCCCCAAGGTCGGCACCGGGCCCGACCGGACCACCGGCACCCCGAGCGCTGCCCCCACGTCCCCGGCCGGCTCGATCTCCCCGGCCGGGCCGCAGCGCTCCGCCGACCCGTCCGCGACCGCGCTGATCCCCACCGTCTCCGCCAGGCCGACGGTCCGACCGCCGGCCATGGACTCCACGGCGCTGATGGGCGCAGTGCCCCACACGCCGATCACCGACGAGCCGACCGGTGCCGCCGACGGCCCTGCCGAGCCTCCCCGGCCCCGACGCGGCGAACGGGTGGTCCAGCTCCGGCCGCACCAGACCGGTGCGGGCTACAAGAGCGTCTACTCGGAGCTCACCCGCCCGTCGTTCGCCTCCCGGCTGCGTACCGGCATCCGGGTCTCCGGCGAGGTCCTCATCACCTTCGGCCTCGTGGTGCTGCTCTTCGCCGGCTACGAGGTGTGGGGCAAGTCCGCCATCGTCGACGCCCACCAGAACGACCTCAGCAGCCAGCTCGCCGAGGCGTGGGGCCCGACCGACGCGCCGACGGTCGGCCCGTCGGCCGCCGCGCCGAGCGGCAAACCGTCCCGGCCGGTGCACGGCAAGCCGATCGCGGGCCTCTACATCCCCAAGCTCGACAAGAACTGGGTGGTCGTCGAGGGCGTCACCCAGGCCGACATCCGGTACGCCCCCGGTCACTACCCGGCCAGCGCGCTGCCCGGCCAGGTCGGCAACTTCTCCGTCGCGGGCCACCGCAACCGGGCCACCTTCTGGCGGCTGGACGAGCTCGACGACGGCGACGCGATCGTCGTCGAGGGCAAGACCGAGTGGTACGTCTACCGGGTGTCGCAGTCGCGGATCGTCCGGCCGACCCAGGTCGAGGTGGTGGCCCCGGTGCCCGGCGAGCCGGACAAGAAGCCGACCAGGCGGATGCTGACCCTCACCACCTGCAACCCCAAGTTCGACAACTACCAACGCCTGATCATCCACGCCGAGCTGGACCGGACCCAACCCAAGTCGGCGGGCCGCCCGGCGGAGCTGGGAGGCTGACCCGATGTACGCCTTCATCTGGCGGAAGCTGCCCTTTGGCCTGGTCGGCAAGCTGACCGGTTCGGTACTGCTCGCCGCCGCCGCGGTGGCCCTGCTCTGGTACGTGGCCTTCCCGTGGGCCGAGCCGCTGCTGCCCTTCGACGACGTGCAGGTCACCCAGGACTCGGGCGTACCCGGTGAACCAGGCGGTGACACCGTGACCGGGGAGACCCCGACCGGTGACGGGCACGAGTTGCCGTACGACACCGACCAGAACAACACCGCGCCGCCCTCCCCCAGCAGGTGACCATGCGCGTCCTGGTGATCGACAACTACGACTCGTTCGTCTTCAACCTCGTGCAGTACCTCGGCCAGCTCGGCGTGGACTGCGAGGTCCGCCGCAACGACGAGATCGACGTCGCCGAGGTGGGCAGGGTGGGCGCGGCCGGTGTCCTGCTCTCGCCCGGGCCGGGCAGCCCCGACCGCGCCGGCATCTGCCTGGACGTCATCCGGGAGTACGCGGACAAGCTGCCGATCTTCGGTGTGTGCCTCGGACACCAGGCGATCGGCGAGGCGTTCGGGGCGACCGTGACCCGCGCCCCCGAGTTGCTGCACGGCAAGACCTCCGAGGTACGGCACCACTCGGTCGGCGTCCTCGCCGGCCTGCCCGACCCGTTCACCGCCACCCGCTACCACTCACTCGCGGTGCTGCCCGAGACGCTCCCCGACGAGCTGGAGGTCACCGGCTGGACCGGCTCCGGCGTGGTGATGGCGATGCGGCACCGGACGCTGCCCATCGAGGGCGTGCAGTTCCACCCGGAGTCGGTGCTCACCGAGGGCGGGCACCTGATGCTGGCCAACTGGCTCGCCGGCTGCGGTCACCCAGAGGCGCTGGAGCGCGCCCCGGCGCTGGCTGCCGAGGTCGACGCCCGCCGCCGGGCCGCCTTCGCCACCGCCTGAGACAAACCGTTCATGGGGCCGGCGGTTCAGCTCCGCAACGCGTCCTGAACCGCCGGGTCGACGGGCGAGCGAACCTCCGGCGATCGGCCCCGTCCCGCGTCCCACGCCGCCTTGCCACTGGCGAAGTAGTCCCGGACCGACTTCTCGGCGAGCAGGACGCGTCCGCAACCGCGGCAGCGGGCAGTCACCCCGTCGACGTCGAGGCCGAGATGTCGACACAGCGTCACGGCCCGGGACAGGTGGTAGGACTGCGTCACGATCAGTGCCCGCTCGACCCCGTACACCTCGCGGGCCCTGGCGCAACTGTCGTAGGTGTCCAAACCGAACGGGTCGGCCACCACACGACCCGCATCGACGCCGAGTTCGGTGAGGTACGACGTCATCACCGCCGTCTCGTCACCCGACGTCCCACCGCCGTCGCCCGACACGAGGACGACCTTCGCCCGCCCGCTGGTCACCAGGGCGGCGGCGGTCTCCAGACGGCCGGCGAGCCGGTCTCCCGGCCGTCGCCGATCGGCCGCCACGGCGGTGCCGAGCACGATCACCACGTCGGCTGACGGGGCGTCGGCCTCCGCGTACACATGCCCGCGTGCGGAGATCGTCGTCCACAGCCACGGCAGACTGGCGAGCAGCAGCGCGACGACGCCCAGGATGGCTAGGCGTCGGAGGCGTCGCGGCCACCGGTTCACGGCCGCGGGGCCTGTGCGTGAGTCATACTTTCCAGCCCGCGGACCGCGGCGTCGGCTAGTTCTCGGGAAGCCGGCCCGGCGGAGGCGGAACCGGCAGACCGAAGCCGCCCCCGTTGCCGGGAGTGGTCGGCGTGGCCGACGGCGTGCCCGACGGCGTCACGGTGGGCGTCGGGTCGGTGACCTTCTCCGGGATGCCGATCTCGATGGTCACCGTCTTGTCCCTGGCCAGTTCGGTGCCCGGGTCCGGGTTCTGCTTCTGGACCCGCCCGGCCTGGTCGGCCGGCACCTCCTCGCCGTCGCGGAAGGAGACCTTGTATCCCGCCTCGCGAAGCTCCTGGGCAGCCTCGTCCCGAGTGGAGTTGAGGACGTTGGGCACCTTGTTGACGTTGCCCCGGGAGACCTCGAGGATCACCTTGCTGTCCTGCGGGACGGTGGTCCCCGACGCGGGGGTCACCTTGACCACGATGCCCTTCTGGGCCGGGTTGTCGACGGGCTTCTCCTCGACCTTCAGCCCCAGATCTTCGAGCTGCGGCTTGACGTTCTCGACCTGAGAGTTGACCAGGCCAGGGGGGATCTTCACGTCGGGCTTGCCGTCGCAGATCTGGACGGTCACCGTACTTTCCTGCTTCAGCCGTGCGCCCGGCGCCGGATCCTGCTTGGCGACGGTGCCCTTCGTGCAGTCGTTGGCCAGAACCGGGTCGCCCACCACCGGCTGGAGGCCGGCGTTGCGGATCTCGGCAACCGCCGCGTCCCGGGCCTTGCCGGTGAGCGTCGGCACCGACTTGAGGTCCTTGTCCTTCTGCTGGCTCCACAGCAGGGCGGCAACCAGGGCGATCACCGCCAGCACGCCGACCGCGCTGAACATCGCGATCAGCCACGAGGACGCCTTGCGCTGGCGCGGGTCGCCCACCCGGGCCGGGATCTGCCGGGTCTGCGGCCCAGCGGCGGCAGCCGGATAGCCGCCCCCACCGCCGGCCGGGGCCATCGCCACCGTCTCCGGTTCGCGCATCACCGGCGTGGCCAGCACGGGCCGACCGGCGGCGGCGCGGAGCAGGTCCGCCCGCATCTCGCCGGCGCTCTGGTAACGGTTGAGCGGGTTCTTCGACAGCGCCTTGAGCACGATCGCGTCGACGGCCGGGGTCACGTCCGGGTTGATGTCGCTCGGCGTCGGCGGCGTCTCCCGCACATGCTGGTACGCGACGCTGACCGGGCTGTCGCCGACGAACGGCGGGTGCCCGCAGACCAGCTCGAAGAGCACGCAGCCGGCCGCGTACACGTCGGAACGGGCGTCCACGGCCTCGCCACGCGCCTGCTCCGGGGACAGGTACTGCGCCGTGCCGATCACCGCGCTGGTCTGCGTCATGGTGGTCGCGCCGCTGGCCAGAGCCCGTGCGATGCCGAAGTCCATGACCTTGACCTGGCCGGTCTGGGTGAGCATCACGTTGCCGGGCTTGATGTCCCGGTGGATGATGCCGTGCCGGTGGCTGAACTCCAGCGCCGCGCACATGTCGGCGCAGATCTCCAGCGCCCGGCGGGGCTGCAACCGGCCCTCGGCGCCGAGCACCTCCTTGAGGGTCCGCCCGTTGACGAACTCCATCACGATGAACGGCAGCGTCTCGCCGGTCGGCGCGGTCTCCTCGCCGGTGTCGTAGACCGCCACGATCGCCGGGTGGTTGAGCGACGCGGCGTTCTGCGCCTCCCGACGGAACCGCATCTGGAACGTCGCATCCCGGGCGAGGTCGGTGCGGAGCATCTTGATCGCGACGTCCCGACCGAGCCGGAGGTCGCGACCGCGGTGCACCTCGGCCATGCCGCCATAGCCGAGCAGCTCGCCGACCTGGTACCTGCCACCGAGCAGGCGGGCCTGCGCTGTCATCGCGTCTGTCGTCCTTCGCTCGTCGTCGTCCCGCCGTCGCCCGGCTGGAGCCGTACCTCACGACGGTACGACGTCCGGGTCGGATCGTCGCGTTCGTCGAGCCGCAGCGCGCCGGACGTCACCGTGTGCGCAGCCAGCGCACCGGTTCCGCCGGACAGCGACTGCTTCCGCAGGTTGTAGGAAATCACGCCCGAGCAGACCAGGACCAGTACGGCGAGCAGGATGGCGAGAAGCACCATTCCGGGCCGGGACCGGCGGGGCTCGGGCGTGGATGGCACCGGGCCGGCCTGCCGGACGTACGCCGGAGGGCGTTCCTGCCGGGTCTGTGCCGGCGGCACCGCCGCGGCGCCGCGCGGGTAGCCGGCCGGGGTGGCCGACGACCGGGCGTACGGGACGGCCGGCGCGACG
>NZ_JAEVHM010000287.1 GCF_016802865.1 Micromonospora parastrephiae
CCGCGGCTGTAGCCGCGGCCCCGTCGTCGTTCAGATGGTCAGTGCTTGTCCTGCTCCGGGTGGGCGAAGTTGAGGTGCTCCGGAGGCAGCGGGAAGGTCACGTCGTCGCCGAACGGCGACGGCGCGGCGGCCCGGTCGAAGGTGAGCTCGGTCAGCGGAAGCCTGCCCCGGTCGTCGACCGCCGGCGCGGTCGGGTGGGGCACCTCCCGATCCCAGTTGACGCCGCTCTGCGCCTGCGCCTCGGCCCGCGGGTCGTGGGAGCACCCGCATGCGAGTGGATCCCGCTCCGGGTCGCGCTCGACGGCGTCGCCGAGCCCTGACGGGCGGTGGTCACGCTGGTCTGGGGCGTCTCGCCCCGCCGGAAGATCTTGCTACCAAGCCACACAAGGGGATCGTACCTGCGGTCGACGACCCGTTCCTTCATGGGGATGATCCCGTTGTCGGTGATCTTGATGTGCTCGGGGCAGACCTCGGTGCAGCACTTGGTGATGTTGCAGAAACCAAGGCCCTGTTCGGCCTGGGCGTACTCCTTGCGGTCGGTCCGGGTGTCCAGCGGGTGCATGTCCAGCTCGGCCGCGCGGATGAAGTACCGCGGCCCGGAGAACGCCTGCTTGTTCTCCTCGTGGTCACGGATCACGTGGCAGACGTTCTGGCACAGGAAGCACTCGATGCACTTGCGGAACTCCTGCGAGCGCTCCACGTCGACCTGCTGCATCCGGTAGTCACCCGGGGCCACGTCCGGCGGTGGGGCGAACGCTGGCGTCTCCCGCGCCTTCTCGTAGTTGAACGAGACGTCGGTGACCAGGTCCCGGATGACCGGGAAGGTGCGCAGCGGGGTGACCGTGACGGTCTCGTCGTCGCCGAAGGTCGACATCCGGGTCATGCAGCTCAGCCGCGGCTTACCGTTGATCTCCATGGAGCAGGAGCCGCACTTGCCGGCCTTGCAGTTCCACCGGCAGGCCAGGTCGGGCGCGTCGGTGGCCTGCAAGCGGTGGATGACGTCGAGGACCACCTCGCCCTCGTTCACCTCCACCATGTAGTCCTGGAGGTCGCCGCCGGTCTCGTCGCCCCGCCAGATCCGGAACTGACGCTTCGCGCTCATCGGTTGTCCGCCTCTCCAGCGTCGGCAACGAGGGCGTCGAAGTCGGCGAGCTCCTCGTCGGTGAGGTACTTGGCCAGCTCGGCCCGGTCGAAGAGGCCGATCAGCTCCGGCCGCATCTTCGGCAGCGGCTTGCGGGTCAGCTGCACGGTGTCGCCGTCCAGCGCGCAGACCAGGTTGACCTGCCGCCACTTCGGCTCCATCGCCGGATAGTCCTCCCGGGTGTGCCCGCCGCGCGACTCCTGCCGCTCCAGCGCCGCCTTCGCGGTGCACTCCGAGACCACCAGCATGTTGCGCAGGTCCAGCGCGAGGTGCCAGCCCGGGTTGTAGCGCCGACCACCGACCGCGCTCACCTTGGCGACCCGCTCGCGCAGCTCGGCGAGCCGAACCAGCGCGTCGGCCAGCTCGCCCTCCCGGCGGATGATGCCGACCAGGTCCCCCATGACCGCCTGGAGGTCCTGCTGAAGGGTGTACGGGCTCTCGCCGGTGTCGCGTTGCAGCGGAGCCAGGGCGGTCTCCACGGCGGCCTCGACCGCGTCCACGGCCACCTTCGGCCGGGCAGCCAGCCCGTCGGCGTAACTGGCGGCGTGCCCGCCCGCCCGCTTGCCGAAGACCAGCAGGTCGGACAGGGAGTTGCCGCCCAGCCGGTTGGAGCCGTGCATACCGCCGGAGACCTCACCGGCGGCGAACAGGCCGCGTACGTGGCCGAAGGCGGCGCCCGAGTCCGGGTCCACCTCGACGCCGCCCATCACGTAGTGGCAGGTCGGCCCGACCTCCATCGGCTCGGCCGTGATGTCGACGTCGGCCAGTTCCTTGAACTGGTGGTACATCGACGGCAGTCGACGGCGGATCTCGTCGGCGGAACGCCGGCTCGCGATGTCCAGGAAGACACCACCGGCGGGGGAGCCCCGACCGGCCTTGACCTCGCTGTTGATCGCGCGGGCCACCTCGTCGCGGGGCAGCAGCTCCGGCGGACGACGGTTGTTGTCCGGGTCGGTGTACCAGCGGTCCGCCTCCTCCTCGGTCTCCGCGTACTGGTTGCGGAAGACGTCGGGGACGTAGTCGAACATGAACCGCTTGCCCTCGGAGTTCTTCAGGACGCCACCGTCACCGCGCACCGACTCGGTGACCAGGATGCCCTTCACCGACGGCGGCCAGACCATGCCGGTCGGGTGGAACTGGAGGAACTCCATGTTGATCAGCGTCGCCCCGGCGCGCAGCGCCAACGCGTGCCCGTCCCCGGTGTACTCCCACGAGTTCGAGGTGACCTTGTAGGAGCGTCCGACGCCACCGGTGGCCAGCACGACGGCCGGCGCCTCGAAGAGGATGAACTCGCCCGACTCCCGGTAGTAGCCGAACGCTCCGGCGACCCGGTCACCGTCGAGCAGCAGCTCGGTGATGGTCGTCTCGGAGAACACCTTGATCCGGGCGTCGTACGAGCCGTGCTCCCGGTGGTCCTCCTGCTGAAGGGAGACGATCTTCTGCTGGAGGGTGCGGATCAGCTCCAGGCCGGTCCGGTCGCCCACGTGCGCCAGCCGCGGGTACTCGTGGCCGCCGAAGTTGCGCTGCGAGATCTTGCCGTCCTTGGTGCGGTCGAAGAGCGCGCCGTACGTCTCCAACTCCCAGATCCGCTGCGGCGACTCCTTCGCGTGCAGCTCGGCCATCCGGAAGTTGTTGAGGAACTTGCCGCCGCGCATGGTGTCGCGGAAGTGCACCTGCCAGTTGTCCCGGCTGTTCACGTTGCCCATCGCGGCGGCGGCGCCGCCCTCGGCCATGACCGTGTGCGCCTTGCCGAACAGCGACTTGGAGATGATCGCGGTCTTCTTGCCGGCGAGCCGGGCCTCGATCGCCGCGCGCAGACCGGCGCCGCCGGCCCCGATGACGACGACGTCGTAGTGGTGTCGTTCGATGCGAGTGGTAGTGGTCATGTCAGGGGCCCTTTAGTTGATGAACCGCAGGTCGTTGAACCAGCCGGCCGCGAGCGCCATCACGTAGAAGTCGGTCAGCGCGAGGGTGCCGAGGGTGACCCAGGCGAGCTGCATGTGCCGGACGTTCAACGCCGAGACGAAGGTCCAGGCCCGGTAGCGCACCGGGTGCTTGGAGAAGTGCTTGAGCCGCCCGCCGATGATGTGCCGGCAGGAGTGGCAGGAGATGGTGTACGCCCAGAGCATCACCACGTTGACCAGCAGGACGATGTTGCCCAGCCCGAAGCCGAAGCCCTTGGGGGAGTGGAAGGCGAGGATCGCGTCCCAGGTGTTGATCAGCGAGATGATCGCGGCGGCGTAGAAGAAGTAGCGGTGCAGGTTCTGCCCGAGCAGCGGGAAGCGGGTCTCACCGCCGTACTCCTTGTGGCCGTCCGGGACGGCGCAGGCCGGCGGCGACAGCCAGAACGACCGGTAGTAGGCCTTGCGGTAGTAGTAGCAGGTGAGCCGGAACAGCAGCAGGAACGGCAGGGTCAGCGCGGCGTCCGGGATGATCCACCAGCCGGGCAGGAACCGGCCGAAGTGGGCGGCGCCCTCGACGCACCGCTCGGTCACGCACGGGGAGTAGAACGGGGTCAGGTAGTGGTGCTCCGGGACCCAGTAGTTGTTGTGCATGAAGACCCGGACCGTCGCGTACGCCACCCAGGCGCTGAGCCCGATCACGGTGATCAGGGGGGCGAACCACCATCGGTCGGTACGCAACGTCTTCGCCGCGATGGCGGCGCGCGCCCGCGCTCCCCGCGGCCTCGTTGCCGTTGAAGTCATTCGAGTCGTCTCCTCGACGGGCCCGTACGGGCGGGCTGATCTTTCTCCGGTCGGCACGCGGACCGGCGAACCCGCACCCGCTGCCACGTCATGCGCACACCAACGACCACGCCGGATCGACCGACGCAGCTAAGTGACACACGTTACGCCGATCTTCGCGAGCCGTCCGCGCAAGGGAGTGTCCCGTGTGTGCGGCCTGCGGAAAAGCCCTGGCACGCCGATCGATGGCACGGTGTTAAGAACGTCACTGTCCGGACGGCCCGCTCAGCCGGAGGCGCCCCCGGTGAAGTGCCAGGACGCCAGCCGCACCGAGGGGGCGCCCCACCAGGCACCGTCCACCCGGTCCGGTTGGCGCACCGGCCGTGCGCCCAGCCCGAGCACCGCCCCCGGCCCGAGCGCCCGGGGGTACGACTCGGTGAACCGCAGATCGCGGACCGCCCGGACCACCGTGCCGTCCTCGATCAGCCAGACGCCGTTGCGGGTCAGCCCCGTGATGACCAGGCTCTTCGGGTCGAGCACCCGCGTGTACCAGAGATCGCTGACCAGCAGCCCTCGGCGCACTCCGGCGACCAGCGCCGCGGTGTCCTCGTCGACGACCGCTCCGGCCGCCGCGCCGGTGCTGTTCCGGCCCGCCGCGCTGACCGGCCCCGCGACCGCGCCGGACAGGCACAGGTTGCGGGCCATCGGGCCCCAGGTGGCGCCACCGGAGCCCGCGTGCCCGGTGGACTCCGCGCCCGCCTCGACGGCGGTCCGGCGGTCGTGCGCCACCGCGCGGGTGGTGCCCGCCTCGACCAGGGTCAGCGCCCGTCGACCGGTGCCCTCGGCGTCGAACGGCAGCCCGGACGCGCCCAACGGGTCGTCCACCAGGGTCACCGACGAGTCGAACTGCGCCGCGCCCGGATCGGCGAAGGACTGCCGCTCGGCGTACCGCTTGCCGTTGAAGCCGTACCAGGACAGGTTCTGTAGCAGGTCCGCCACGGCGGCCGGCTCGAAAACCACCTCGTACCGCCCGGACGGCAGCTCGACCGGGTCGGCGGCGGCCTGCGCCTTCGCGGCGGCGTGCGCGCCCAACTCGGCACCGTCGAGATCGGACAGCCGGTCGGCGTAGCGCCGGGCCACCCCGTCCGCGCCGTCGCGGCGGGCGATGCCGTCCATCGCGGCGTCCGCGGAGCGGCCGTGCGCCGTGTGCCCGGCCGAGTTGGCGAACGCCGACGAGCGGTGCGCGGTACGGCAGTAACCGGCGGTGCTGAGGCCCCCGGCGGCGGCCACGAACGCGCCCACCCGGTCGGCCCGCTGATCCGGCTCGGCGTACGCGGTCGCCTCGTCGAC
>NZ_JAEVHM010000288.1 GCF_016802865.1 Micromonospora parastrephiae
GTGGGGTGCGTCATTACTCGGGGGCGCGGCGGTGGGCGGGTCTTGTATCGTTGGGCACTGTAAGGCGATGACCCGGCCATCACCGGTGAGCCTCCGGAAGAACAGCCGGGCAACCGGCCCAGTAGAACCGGACGGGTGCGGCCCGTCACAGCCGGCCAATGAGCGGGCGGTCGATCCTGACCGCCAAGCGGGGTGGTACCGCGGACCACCCGGGAGCGCCGTTTCCGGCGTACCCCGGACGGTTCGTCCTCGCAGACCCACGTTGAGTGAGCTGCGCGAGGAGAGCGACCCCCGATGGCCTATCCGTTGCACGACCCGACCGCCGCCGGTGTCCCGGCGAGCCCGGACCTGCCCGCGGTCGAGCGCCGGGTGCTGGAGCACTGGACGGCCGACAAGACCTTCGAGGCGTCCGTCGAGGCCCGCCCCGCCGGGGAGAACGGGAAGAACGAGTACGTCTTCTACGACGGCCCGCCGTTCGCCAACGGCCTGCCGCACTACGGCCACCTGTTCACCGGCTACGTCAAGGACGTGGTGCCGCGCTACCAGACCATGCGCGGACGGCACGTCGAGCGGCGCTTCGGCTGGGACTGCCACGGCCTGCCCGCCGAGGTGGTGGCCGAGAAGCAGCTCGGCATCACCAGCAAGGCGGAGATCATCGACCTGGGCGTGGCCCGGTTCAACGAGGCCTGCCGCACCTCCGTGCTGGAGTTCACCCAGGACTGGGAGCGGTACATCAACCGGCAGGCCCGCTGGGTCGACTTCACCAACGACTACAAGACCCTCGACCTGGACTACATGGAAAGCGTCATGTGGGCCTTCAAGACCCTGCACGACAAGGGTCTGATCTACGAGGGCTTCCGGGTGCTGGCGTACTGCTGGCGCTGCGAGACGCCGCTGTCGAACACCGAGACCCGGATGGACGACGTCTACCGGGACCGGCACGACCCGACGCTGTCGGTGTGGTTCGGGCTGACCGCCGACGAGTCCGCGCCCGAGCTGGTGCGCGGGCCGGTCAAGCTGGGCGTCTGGACCACCACGCCGTGGACCCTGCCGTCGAACCTGGCGCTCGCCGTCGGCCCCGACATCGAGTACGCGGTGCTGGAGCACCGGGATTCCCCCGACAGCGAGCGCAGTGGCGAGCGGTACGTGGTGGGCGCGGCGCGGCTGGCCGCGTACGCCAAGGAACTGGACGGTTACGAGCAGGTCGGCACGGTGTACGGCCGGGACCTGGTCGGACGCCGCTACACGCCGCTGTTCGACTTCCTCGTCGAGCAGGCCGGGGAGAACGCCTACCAGGTGCTCGGTGCGGAGTTCGTCACCACCGAGGACGGCACCGGGATCGTGCACCTGGCGCCGGCCTTCGGTGAGGACGACCAGAACGTCTGCAACGCCGCCGGCATCCCCACCATCGTCACGGTCGACGACCACACCCGGTTCACCGCGCTGGTCCCGCCGTACCAGGGCGAACAGGTCTTCGACGTCAACAAGCCGGTGATCCGGGAGCTGAAGGAGCGGGGGGTGGTGCTCAAGCAGGACACCTACACCCACTCGTACCCGCACTGCTGGCGCTGCGACACCCCGCTGGTCTACAAGGCGGTGTCGTCGTGGTTCGTCGCGGTGACCACGTTCCGGGACCGGATGGTCGAGCTGAACCAGGAGATCAACTGGACGCCCGGCCACATCAAGGACGGCTCGTTCGGCAAGTGGCTGGCCAACGCCCGGGACTGGTCGATCAGCCGGAACCGGTTCTGGGGCTCGCCGATCCCGGTCTGGAAGTCCGACGACCCGAACTACCCACGGTTGGACGTCTACGGCTCGCTGGCCGACATCGAGCGGGACTTCGGGGTACGCCTGACCGACCTGCACCGGCCGGCGGTGGACGACCTGGTCCGCCCGAACCCGGACGACCCGACCGGTCAGTCGATGATGCGTCGGGTGCCGGAGGTGCTGGACTGCTGGTTCGAGTCCGGGTCGATGCCGTTCGCCCAGGTGCACTACCCGTTCGAGAACGCGGACTGGTTCGAGCACCACTACCCGGGTGACTTCATCGTCGAGTACATCGGGCAGACCCGCGGCTGGTTCTACACGATGCACGTGCTGGCCACCGCGCTGTTCGACCGGCCGGCGTTCCGCAACTGCCTGAGCCACGGCATCCTGCTCGGCTCGGACGGGCGCAAAATGTCCAAGAGCCTGCGCAACTACCCGGACGTCTACCACGTCTTCGACGCGTACGGCTCGGACGCGATGCGGTGGATGCTGATGTCGTCGCCGGTGCTGCGCGGCGGTGACATGGCGGTCACCGAGGCGGGGATCCGCGACGCCGTCCGGCAGGTGCTGCTGCCGCTGTGGAACGTCTGGTATTTCTTCTCGCTGTACGCCAACGCCGACGGGTACACCGCTCGACGCAGGACGGACTCGACGCACCTGCTCGACCGGTACGTGCTGGCCAAGACCAACGAGCTGGTGTCCACGGTCGGCGCGCAGATGGACGCGTACGACATCTCCGGCGCCTGCGCCACCGTCCGGTCCTACCTGGACGCGCTGACCAACTGGTACGTGCGTCGCTCCCGGGATCGGTTCTGGTCCGGTGACGCCGAGGCGTTCGACACGCTGTCGACCGTGCTGGAGACGCTCTGCCGGGTGGTGGCGCCGCTGGCGCCGCTGACCGCGGAGGAGATCTGGCGCGGGCTGACCGGGGAGCGCTCGGTGCACCTGACCGACTGGCCGGAGGCGAGCGAGTTCCCGGCCGACCACGACCTGGTCGCCGCGATGGACGCCACCCGGGCGGTCGCCTCGGCGGCGCTGTCGCTGCGCAAGGCGAAGGGTCTGCGGGTACGGCTGCCGCTGTCCAAGCTGACCGTGGCCTCGCCGGCGGCGGAGCAGTTGCGCCCGTTCGCCGACCTGGTCGCCGACGAGGTCAACGTGAAGGCCGTGGAGTTCAGCGCGGAGCTGTCGGCGTACTGCGAGCAGGTGTTGACCGTGGTGCCCCGGGCTCTCGGCCCGCGGGTCGGCAAGCAGGTGCAGCAGGTGATCAAGGCGGTCAAGGCGGGCGAGTGGGAGCTGGTCGACGGCGCCCCGGTGGCCGCCGGCGTCACCCTCGCCGAGGGCGAGTACGAGTTGCGCCTGGTCGCCGCCGACGCCGAGCACTCCGCGCCGCTGCCCGGCGGCGAGGGCGTGGTGGTGCTGGACACCGAGGTCACCCCGGAGTTGGCCGCCGAAGGGTTGGCCCGGGACGTGGTGCGGGTCGTGCAGCAGGCCCGCCGGGACGCCGACCTGGACGTCTCGGACCGGATCGTGGTGTCGGTGTCGGCCTCCGAGGAGGTGCGCGCCGCGGTGTCGGCGTTCACCGACTTCGTGGCCCGGGAGGTGCTGGCCGATTCGGTGGACTTCGCCGAGGGCGTGGACGGTTTCGCCGGTGAGGTCGGCGAGGGCGACCGGGTGACAGTCACCGTCCGCCGGGTGTGACGAGCGGTGCGGGCGCCCTCGCCACCTCCATCGGGGGAAGCGTGAGGGCGTCCGCTACCGTGACAGCGCCTGATTCCGCACGACCGCCGGAGGACCAGTGCCCCTGCTCTACACCATCGGCAGGCTGACCGTGGCGCCCACGCTGCGGTTGGCGTTCCGCCCGACCGTGGAGGGTCTGGAACACGTGCCGGAGACCGGTGGCGCGATCTTCGCCGGCAACCACCTCTCGGTGGCCGACGAGTTGTTCCTCGGCACGGTGGTGCCCCGGCACCTGGCGTTCTGGGCGAAGTCCGAGTACTTCAAGGGCACCGGCGTGAAGGGCGCGATCTCCAAGTTCGTCCTCACCGGCCTGGGCGCGATTCCGGTCGAGCGGGCCGGCGGGCGGGCCGCGCTGTCCGCGTTCGACGCGGCGATCCCGGCGCTCAAGGGCGGTGACCTGGTGGTGGTCTACCCGGAGGGCACCCGCTCCCCGGACGGCAAGCTCTACCGGGGGCGGACCGGGGCGGCCCGGCTGGCGATCTCCGCCGGCGTGCCGATCATCCCGGTGGGCATGATCGGCACGGACAGGGCGCAGCCGATCGGCGCCCGGGTGCCCCGCCCGGGCGCCGCCAAAATCACCGTCCGGTTCGGGAAGCCGCTGGACTTCAGCGGCCGGCCGGACGACCGCACCTCGCTGCGGCAGATGACCGACGAGCTGATGAGCGAGATCCAGAAACTCACCGGCCAGGAGTACGTGCCCCGCTACGCCCCGCCGCGCGCCCACCCGGACCCCACCCGGGAAGCCTGACCTCGGCCGCGTGCGCCGCGCGTCTGCCGGCCTGAGGCGCGCGCGGCTGCGGTAGAACGGGCACCCGCCTGCGGGGCAGCCCGGTCTGACAGGCGACATACCTGTGAGTCATAAATATGACCCACAGGTATGTCCCCCTCCCGCCCTGTCAGCTGGGCGGGGCTCACGCGGTGTGACGACTGCGGCCGGCACAGCGGCGGGCCAGCCGCCCCGGGTGCGGCTCAGCCCCGCTCGGGCTGGACGATCTGGGCGCGCAGGGTGTCCAGCAGGTCGGCGCTGTCGGAGACGGACAGCCGGGTGAACACGCCGGTGGCGATGCTGCCGTGGTCGACCGACGTGCAGACCACCACGTCGCTGCCGTCGGACCGGCCGACCGCGCAACGCTCGTGCCTGCCGCGTACGCCGGTGTCCACGGTCTCGGGGGCCTCCAGCGCATAGCGGTCGGTGAGCCTGCTGATCTCGGCCTCCGCGTCCGACTCCGGGCTCAGCCGGAAGCCGGTGCCGCCGAAGACCGTCACCCGTTTGCCGCTCGCCGTGGAGTACACGCCGGCGAACGTGTCCTCGGCCAGCCAGTGCTCCTTGCGTACCTCACTCTCCAGCTGCCGGGCGGTCTCCGCGCTGCGGTCGTCCTGACGCAGGCTGAGGTCCTCCACCTGGTCGGGCAGTGCCGCGCGGGCCGGGTACTGGGCCGAGATCGGGAACCCGTAGTAGGCGGGGCACCCGCAGCAGCAGGCCAGCGTGAGCAGCAGCAGCCACGGCCAGCGGCGTCGCCGCCGGACCGGGACCGGCACGTACCCCTTGGGGGGCTGCCAGCCCGGCGGCGCCACCGGTGGTGGCGCGGCGGAGCGCCGGCCCCGACGCTGCTTCGGCACGGGGGCCGGCGTGGG
>NZ_JAEVHM010000289.1 GCF_016802865.1 Micromonospora parastrephiae
GCGCATCACGACGCGGTCCACCACCGCGCCGAGCAGGAGCCCGGCGACGATCGCCACCCCGAAGCCCAACCAGTACGAGCCGGTCGCGGCGGACACGGAGTAGGCGACGTACGCGGCGGCGACGGCCATCGCCCCCTGGGCGAAGTTGACGACCCGCGCCGCCCGCCAGATGAGCACCAGGGCCAGCGCGAACGCGGCGTACACCGCGCCCCGGGACAGGCCGTCGACGGTGAGGAAGACGAAGCGGTCCAACAGTCCTCCCTCCGGGGGACGAGGTGGTGGTCAGAAACCGAGGTACGCGTGGCGCAGGTCGGCGTCGTCGCGCAGCCTGGCCGCCGGTGCGGCGACCACCACCTGGCCGAGTGACATCACGACGCCCTGGTCGGCGACGGCGAGCGCACTGCGCACGTTCTGTTCGACCAGCAGCACGGTCAGGCCGGTCCGGTCGCGCAACTGGCGGAGCAGGGCCATCGTCCGGGCGACGACCCGGGGCGCCAGCCCGAGCGACGGCTCGTCGAGCAGCAGCAGCCGGGGCCGACCGACCAGCGCCCGGCCCAGCGCGAGCATCTGCCGCTCACCGCCGGAGAGCTGGTGCCCGAGCTGCCGGCGGCGGCGGGCGAGCGGCTCGAACAGCTCGTAGACCTCGTCGAGGGCACGGCCCGCGTCGGCTCGGTCGCGCCGCCACAGCCCACCCAGTCGCAGGTTCTCGTCGACGGTCAGCTCGCTGATCACGCCCCTCCCCTCCGGCACGTGCGCCATGCCACGTCGGACGAGCTGCTCCACCGGCGTACCCCGCAGGTCCTCCCCGGCCAGGACGACCTGGCCGGCGGCCGGGCGGATCATGCCGGAGAGCGCGCGCAGCAGGGTGGTCTTGCCGGCGCCGTTGGCGCCGACGACCGCGGCGATCGTGCCCGCCGCGACGGTGAGGTCGACGGCCCGCAGCACCGGCGCGGCTCCGTAGCCGGCCACCAGCCCACGCACCACGAGCAGGTCCGGCGCGCTCACGCGGCACCTCTTCTCGCTCGCGACTGCGGGGCTCGCAAACCCCGCTCACTCCTCGCGCTCACAGGGCTTCCTCGACCATGGCGCCCAGGTAGGCGTCGGTGACCGCCGGGTCGTCGCGGATCTCGTCCGGTGTGCCGGCGGCGATCACCCGGCCGAAGTCGAGCACCACGAGTTCGTCGCAGACGGCCATCACCAGGTCCATGTGGTGTTCGACCAGCAGCACCGCGCACGGGTCGTCGTCCCGACGGGGCAGCTGGCGGACCAGCTCCGCGAGGTCGGCGATGTCGTCTCCGCCAAGGCCACCGGCGGGCTCGTCGAGCAGCAGCAGTCGGGGGCGCGCGGCGAGCGCGCGGGCCAGGGCCACCCGCTGGCGTACGGCGAAGGGCAGCGTCCCCGGCGCGGCCTCGGCGTGCTCGGCGATGCCCAGACCGTCGAGGATGTCCAGGGCCTGTCGGCGCAGCCGCCGCTCGTCGCGGTCGCTGGCCGGCAGGCCGAACAGCGCCGCGGCGAAGCCGGCCCGCGCGGTGTGCGAGGCGCCGGTCAGCACGTTCTCCAGCACGGTGAGTCCGGCGAACAGCCCGGTCCCCTGCAGGGTCCGGGCGATGCCGAGCCGGGTCAGCCGGTGCGGCCGGGGCCGAAGCGGCCGGCCGTCGAGGGTGAGCGAACCCGTGTGCGGCGCGACGAATCCGCAGATCACGTTGAACAGCGTGGTCTTGCCGGCGCCGTTGGGCCCGATCACGCCCACCACCCGGTTGGGTGGCACCCGCAGCGAGACGTCGTCGAGGGCGGTGAGGCCGCCGAAACGGACGCCGATGTGGTGCAGTTCGAGGCCGCGATCCATCACCCATCCCTCTGCCGTGGCGGGTGTTATTTACACTCGCAGTGTACGTTTCTCGGGTATGGCGTCAAGACCTTCGATGAGCGGACGCGGTCGGGGCGGCCGCCAGCGGCGACCGCCCCGACCCCACGCTCAGGCGCTGGGGCAGGTGTTGCGGTACTCCTCGATCTGCGAGCCGCTCGGCCCGGGGCAGAGGAACTGCTCGTAGCGGGTGTCGTCGTCGACGAACCGCTTCAGCCAGGCCACCATCTGCCGGGCGGTCGGCGTGTTCGTCGTCTGCGGGAAGAAGTGGCTCGCGCCGTTCAGCTCCAGGTACGCCTTCTCGGCCGAGGCCGGGATGCTGGTGTAGAACGGCACCGAGTGCGACGCGACCGGCGCGACGGTGTCGCTCTCGCCGCCGATGATCAGCGTCGGCACCCGCAACTCGGACCAGCTCTTGTCCAGGTTCCACGGCGCCAGCGGCACCGCGGCCTGCAACGACGGCCGGGACGAGGCCGCCTCCAGGCTGCCCCCGCCACCCATGGAGTGGCCGGCCACGGCGAGCCGGCTGCTGTCGATCCGGGTGCGCACCGAGCTGCGCTCGGTGAGGTAGTCCAGCGCGGCGAGCAGCTGCCGGCCACGGCTGTCCGGTTGATCCAACCGGCTGTTGGTCTCGATGCCGATCACCACGAAACCGTGCGAGGCGATCCGCGGCCCGAGCCAGCTGATGCTGGACCAGGACGCGGTGTAGCCGGGCGAGATGGCGACGGCGCCGAAGGTGCCCTCGCTGGTGCTGGTCGGGTAGTAGATGACGCCGCCGCCGAAGCCGGTGACGCTCAGCGAGGACACACTCTGCGACGCGGTGGCGAAGGGGCCGCGACTGGCCTCCAGGATCGCGGTGGTCGGGGCGGGGCCCCGCTCGTACGGGCTCGCGGCCTGCGCGACGGCGGACGGGCCGGCCAGGACGGCGCCGGCGACCAGGGCGGCGGCCAACCCGAGCCGGGCGGCCATGGAACGGGGACGGGTGGTGGTTGGTGACGACACGTCGGGCACTCCCTAGAGTCGAGGGATATCGACGTTCGTCAGTCTTGGCGTCCCCTCCGATCCGCGCATCGGTGAAATCACCAGTCCCCCGTGTCCGATCGCGACACCTGTCGTGTTTTGACCGTCTGACCAGGGGTAGCAGGGCAGGGGCCTGCTCGTAAGCGCTCCATGGAGGGGTTCGTTCAGTGGATTCCAGCAAGCCCGCCGAGGCGGTCAAGAACGTCGTGAAGACAGCCTCAGAGAAGATCGCCGATGCGCTGACGCCGAAGGTCCCCGGCGCTCCCGGAAGTGCGCCGCCGGCGGTCGAGGAGCCGACCACCCCGCGCGACCCGCTGCCGCCCAAGCCGGAGCAGGGCGCACCGCAGACCCGTACGCCGACCGGCGCCGAAACCGGCGCGCCGACGACCGCGAACGGCCAGCAGGGCGCCTACCTGACCACCGCGCAGGGGGCGCGGCTGCGCGACACGGACCACTCGCTCAAGGCCGGACCCCGCGGCCCGGTCCTGCTTCAGGACCACCACCTGCGCGAAAAGATCACGCACTTCGACCACGAGCGCATTCCGGAGCGCGTCGTGCACGCCCGCGGCGCCGGCGCGCACGGCGTGTTCACCGCCTACGGCACCGCCGAGGCGGTCACGAGGGCCGGCTTCCTGAAGAAGGGGCGGGAGACCGAGGTCTTCGTACGGTTCTCCACGGTCCTCGGCTCGCGCGGTTCGGCCGACACGGTCCGCGACACCCGCGGCTTCGCGACGAAGTTCTACACCGACGAGGGCACCTTCGACCTCGTCGGCAACAACATGCCGGTCTTCTTCATCCAGGACGCGATCAAGTTCCCCGACATCATCCACGCCGGCAAGCCGCACCCCGACCGCGAGATCCCCCAGGCGCAGAGCGCCCACGACACCTTCTGGGACTTCGTGTCCCTGCACACCGAGGCGCAGCACCACACCATCTGGAACATGTCCGACCGGGGCATCCCGCGCTCGTACCGGACGATGGAGGGCTTCGGCGTCCACACCTTCCGCCTCGTCAACGAGGCCGGGGAGACCGTGCTCGCCAAGTTCCACTGGAAGCCGAAGCTCGGCGTGCACTCCCTCACCTGGGAGGAGGCGCAGATGCTCAGCGGCATGGACCCGGACTTCCACCGGCGCGACCTCTACGACGCGATCGAGGCGGGCGCGTACCCCGAGTGGGAACTCGGCATCCAGGTCTTTCCCGACACCCCGGAGGAGACCTTCGACGGCATCGACCTGCTGGACCCGACGAAGATCGTGCCGGAGGAGCTGGCGGAGGTGCAGCCGATCGGGCGGCTCGTCCTCAACCGGACGCCGACGAACTTCTTCGCCGAGACCGAGCAGGTCGCCTTCCACCTCGGCCACCTGCCGCCGGGCATCGACGTCACGAACGACCCGCTGCTGCAGGGCCGGCTCTTCTCCTACGTCGACACGCAGCTCACCCGGCTGGGCGGGCCCAACTTCTCGCAGATCCCGATCAACCGCCCGCACGCGGCCGTGAACGACATGCTGCGCGACGGCTTCCACCAGCACGCCGTACACGCGGGGGTGGCGCCGTACCGGCCGAACTCGCTCGACGGCGGCAACCCGTTCCCGGCCGGTGACGCCGAGCACGCGTTCGTCGACGTGCCGGTCACGGTGGCGCAGGCACCGAAGGTACGGGCCAACCCGGCCTCGTTCGACGACCACTACAGCCAGGTCCGCCTGTTCTGGCTGAGCATGTCGCCGGTCGAGAAGGAGCACATCATCCGGGCGTACACCTTCGAGTTGGGCAAGTGCTACCACCAGGCGATCAAGGAACGCCAGCTGCAGAGCCTCGCCAACATCGACCCGGTCCTGTGCGAACAGGTCGCCACCGGCCTGGGTCTGCCCGCACCGCAGCCGACCGTACCGCTCGCCGACGTCACGCCCAGCCCCGCGTTGTCGCAGGTCGGTCGGGACTGGCCGAGTGACGGTCGCATGATCGGGATCGTGGTCGACCCGAACGGCGACCTGGACGACGTCCACGAGGTTCGGCGAGCGGTGTTCGAGGCCGGGATGGTGCCGCTGCTGATCGCCCCGCACGGCGGCATGGTGGGCGACCTGCCGGTGCAGCGCACCTTCGCCACCGGCCGGTCGGTGGAGTTCGACGCGCTCCTGCTGGCCGGGGCGCCGGTGCCCGCGCCGGACGCGATCCCGGCCCGGGACGCCAAGGCG
>NZ_JAEVHM010000029.1 GCF_016802865.1 Micromonospora parastrephiae
TCCATATGGTATGTATGCTTGCTGACCGAGACCTGCCCCTCCAACTCATGCCATCCACCCTTTCGCCGGGTGACGCTGGCCAGATCGGAGTGACATGGGCTGCTCACACGCTCAGGACTGCCCCCTCTTTCCCCTGCTCAACGCAAGCTTGCGCGACTGGCGCAACCACTACTGCGACAGTGAACAGGGCTGGCTGACGTGCGCTCGGTACGAGCTGGCTTGTCCAGGCCAGCTCGTACCGATCACGCTCCTGCCAAACGGAGCCGACGCGCTGTATCTGGGGCGCCTACCCGCCGGTGTGGGGTCAGACACCGCACGCCCGACATCCCCGTCACGGCTCGCTCGGGGTCGTCGCAGCGGTTCGAGCCGGTGCCGGCCCGGGAGCTCAACCCGCTACCGGCACCCGCTCAAGGCTTCAACATCCGGCCACCGGCACAGGGTCCGGACCCCTCCAGAACCCCATCGACCCCAGCAGGGGCCCGGTGGTGGACCCGACTCGCAGAGTGGATTGTAGGTCCCCCATGACTCAATACTGGCCCTGGTGGGCGGGGGCTGCCGGGCTCGCCCTCACCACCATCAACTACGCCGTCACGACCGATCGATCCTTCGGCGTGTCCGGTGCGTGGGACCGCGTGCTGCACTGGCGCGCCGAACGCCGTGTCGAACGCGTGAACGCCCGGGTCGCTGACGAACGTGTCCTCACCGCGGCTCTCGCCGCAGCTACTGCCGACCAGTTCGGAGCCGGTTCGGCTGCGCCTGCTGCGCATCCCACCCCGCACGGCGACGCGCGGGCACCGCGACAGGACGGGCGACCACCTGCCGCGCCGAGCTTCTCACTGGCGAGTCTGCTCCCGGCGCCCTTGGTCAGCCAGGTCGCCCTGCTCCTGTCGATTTTCGTCGGCGGGTGGGTAGCGGCGGTTACCGCCGGCCGATTCCAGCTCCGCCTCGACATGGGCGACGCCTTCGGCCAGATCGTGACCGACAAACCGATTGCAATGATCGGCGCGCTCTTCATCGGCGGTGTACTCGTCGGCTTCGGCACCCGTCTCGCCGGAGGGTGCAGCAGCGGTCACGGACTCAATGGCTGTGGGCGGCTACAGCCGGTCAGCATCGTCGCGACTGCCATCTTCTTCGGCACCGGCGTCCTCGTGTCGTTCCTGCTGTGGAAGGTGATCTGATGCGTACCCGGGGCGGGATAGTCGTCGCTAACGTCATCGCTGGGCTGGCGCTCGGCTTCACCGTCGCGAACATCGGGTTCGGTGACTACGCCGAACTGAACCGTATGTTCACCTTCCAGGATCTTCGTATGCTCCTGGCCTTCGCCGGCGCCGTAGCGATCATCGTCGTGGTATTCGCCGTATTGCGCGTCCGCCGCACCCCAGGTCGCATCCACGCCGGCGTGATCCCCGGCGCAATCTTGTTTGGCTCGGGCTGGGCGATCTCGGGTGGCTGCCCGGCGATCCCCATCGTCCAGGTCGCCAGCGGGTACCTCCCCGCCTTGGTCACGATCGCCGGCATAGTCGTCGGCATCCGGCTCTGCCGCTGGGCCAACATGAGGTACTTCCACCTCGACAGCGGATCCTGCCAGCGGTAGCCGAACGCGATCGACTCGAGCTTCTCGTGGGTTCGAATCTCCTTGTTCCCCGCAGGTGCCTGGGTCCTGAATCTGGGCCGGCCTGGTTGTGCGGTTTGCTGGCGAGCAATCCTTCGCGCGACCACGCCGCGGCACGCCCTGTGTCCACGATCAGTCCCTGCCGAGCAGCCCGGTGCACCGAGGTCGTCCACCGCGCGGCTGTGCTCCTCGTCGACTCGCAGAAGACCGACCGGATCCTTCCGTCGCCACCTTCTCAGAGCGTCACCGTATTCCTCGCCGGACACCGGCCGCCGGTGTGGGACGACATGGCGAGGTCCCCGCACCCACACCGCGGGACGGGGACCTCCCGAGCGATCAGTTCAGCCGCGCCGACGCGGAGTCCAGCCCTCCCCGGACGCTGACAGCCTGCACCGTGATGGTGTCGGTGGCGGCCTTGACGACCCGCAGGCGGATTTTCTGCCGGTCACCCCCGTCCAGATAGAACTGGGGTGCGGTTCCGACGGCGCGCGCGCCCTCCACCTTCACGGTGTCCGGAGCGACAATCTTGATCTCCTTCGCCTGCTCGAGAGCTGTCGGGATGCGGCCGGTGTTCCGGACCGAAGCCGTGATCTCGTGCGTCGCTCCGTCACCCTGAGCGCCCTTGAGCTTCTTGACCTTCACGTCGCTGAGGTCGACCTGCGGCAGGGACTCGGTCAGATACAGGTTGAACCGGGCCTGGTTGGTGGCCCACCCGCCGATCAGATCGGCCGAAGGGTTCTGCGACCAGAACTTCGGGTTGATGCCGCCGATCTCGACCGCCCCCAGCTTCGGGTGCTCCACCTTCGTCCACGGCAGGAAGCAGTTCGTCCGCCCGTTCTCGGCGCACCACCGTGACCGCTCCCAGTCGGCGTACCTGCCGTCCTTGTCGTAGTCGGTGAAGTCACCACCGTTCCAGATCTCGTCGCCGTACCAGATGGCGCCGTACTGGAAGTAGCCGAAGTCGGGGCCGTGCCCGAACAGCGGCGTCGGCTCGCCACCGTTGCGGGTGGCGTAGTCGATGTAGACGCTCCCGGCATGCCGATAGCCGGTGAACGAGACCCCCGCCTTGTCGAAGTGCTCGTAGAGCTTGCGATCGGTCGAGTACATGCACTCGACGGGATCGCAGGTCGAGGGCCCCCGCAGATGCATGGGCACCCGGGTGTCCATGCTGTTGACGGCGCCGATGTTGGTGTGCGACATCAGCCAGGTGTAGACGTGCCGGGTCTCCGGCTCGGACAACGGGTACTCGCCGGCGCCGCCCTGCGTCAGGTTCCGGTCGGTGGCGTCGTCCTCCGGCATGACGTGCCAGTTGTACGGGTAGTTGCGGTGCAGGTCCAGGCCGCCGATACCGTCCTCGTCGTAGCGACCGTCGCCGTCGTTGTCCGTACCCTCGGAGAACATCAGGTAGTCGCCCTTGCCCGCGCCGACGTTGAGCATGGCGTTCCTGGCCGGGTCCCGCTCGTCGACGACGTGCGTCCCCTTGCCTGCGCCGACGTACTGGCGCATCTGGCTCAGGTACCCGTCACCGTTGAGGTCCTCACCCGGATCCTCGTCGCGCTTGCCGTCCCCGTCGTTGTCGTACGGCCGCACCGTCGACCGGTTGGTCTGGGCGGTGTACAGGTACATGTCGTGCCCGTCCGGGTTGTTGACCGGACGGATGTACACGGTTTTCTCCTTGAGCAGCTTGTCGACCTTCTGGTCGCGGCCGGCCTGCGTGATGAGGTGGTGCGCCAGCCACAGCGAGCTCTCGGCCGACGAGACCTCGCCGGAGTGCCGGTTTCCCTCGAAGTAGGCCGCCGGCTTGTCGGTGTCCGCGCCGGTGGACTTGTCCGTGATGGTCACCTGGTAGATCGGCTGGCCGCTGAAGCTCTCCCCGACGATGTGCAGGTCGACGATGTCGGGTCGTTCGTGTGCCCACTTCCGCAGCCACCATTGGATCTCGATGCCGGTGTGGTAGTGGTCGAAGTCCATCTGGCCGGGGTTCTTCGGCTGCACCTGGTCGTACTTGACGACCTTGAACGTGCTCTCGCCGTCTCGTTGGCCGGCGATGGTGATGGTGGGGGACGTGGGGGTCACGCTGCCGGGGAACGGCCCCGGATCCTGCGGCGGCTGCAGGCCGACGGTGTAGGTGGGGGTCGAGGAGAGGGCCGCGCCGCCGAGGAGGCCCGCGCGGTCCGAGCCCCAGAGGGGCGTGGCACCGAGGACGAGGGCCCCCGTTGCCAGGGCCGCCACCACGAAGAGCAGGCGCGGGCGTCGGCGGAGGTGCTTGCTCCCCAGCGACCGCTGAACGGCGACAGAGTGAGGGGAGGCTGGTGACTGACCGGATGAGGGCTGTCGAACGTCGGAACCCAAGGCAATCTCCCGTGTCACGTGGTGCGTGCCCGCGCGTAGGCAGGGGCAGCTACGTTCTGTGAGGGTTGCAACCCACTGGGTACTCGAGTTGGGATCACCGTAATCGGTATGCAGATAGATGTAAATGCCTCTATGCCGTTGGCTCCTTACCTCCGGCGGCATCGGAGCAGCGTGACGGCGGTTGTCCCGTCCACGGTGAGGGCACCGCCCGGGGCGAGTTGGCACCGGGTTGGCACCCGTCCGGTTGAAGCTGGCACCTCGGTACGGCTCGTCCCGTGACCGGCTTCGTTCCGGTGCACCCTGGCCCCGGGCCTGCCGTGGACGACATCCACCCCCGGTCGCATCCCCTTCGGCCACACCCGACCGCAATAAATCCTTTCCCACGGCGGAGCCAGCACCGTCGATGGCGTGGACGTGGAATTCGCCGACCATCGACAGGACCGTCCAATGAGCCCGGCGGCCGAGTTTCCGCCCGGCCCGTCAGCGCCAGGGATGCCCGCTGTTCGAGCGTGTTCGGTGGTGGCCGAATCGGCTCAGTCTTGTCGATATCTATTGACATCGCTGCCGGAACAACGTTGGAATGTGTTCAGCCGTGACCTGCGCGTGGGGGGATCAGGCAGCGGGCACGTCCCGCCCCGGGAACATCGACCAGTGACCCGACCGCCCACCCTCGGAGCGCACCACTGGCAGCCGCCGCCCCCGTCCGCACTCCCGAAGGGCCGACCGCATGACCCGACGCGCCTCCAGCCGACGCTGGCCATTCCTCGCCTTCGCCACCGCGGCCGTCCTGGTCGCGACCACAGCGCCGACCGCCGCGACCGCCGCGCCTCAACCCGACGCCCACACCGGTTGGACGAAGGGAACACCGCCGCTCTCCACGCCGTGGACGGATGACGTCTCACCCACCAACGCGCTGCCCGAATATCCGCGGCCGCAGCTGACCCGGCCCCGCTGGCAGAACCTCAACGGCGTGTGGGAGTTCGCCGGTGCGGCCGCCGGCGAGGCTCCGCCGGTCGGCGAGCAGCTGGCCGAGCGGGTGTTGGTGCCCTACCCCATCGAGTCGGCCCTCTCCGGCATCCAACGGCACGAGGACCGGATGTGGTACCGCCGGACCTTCACCGTGCCCGAGCGGTGGCAGGTCGGCCGGGGCCAGCGCCTGGTGCTGCACTTCGGCGCGGTCGACTACGACTCGAAGGTGTGGGTCAACGGCCACCAGGTGGCGACGCACCGGGGCGGCTACGACGGCTTCGACGCCGATGTCACCGACGCACTGCGGCCCGGCGGGCAGCAGGAGCTGATCGTCTGGGCCGAGGACCTGACCGACGCGACGTTCCAGCCGATCGGCAAACAGCGCCGGGTCGGCGACCGGGGCATCTTCTACCAGGGCAGTTCCGGCATCTGGCAGACGGTCTGGATGGAGCCCGTCTCGGCCACGGGCGCCATCGACTCGCTGAACCTGACGCCCGACCTGGGCGACAAGTCCCTGCGGTTGCGCGCGAACCCCACATCCGGGGCCGAGGGCCTCACCGTGGAGGCCGTGGCGTACGACGGACGCAAGGCCGTCGCGCGCGTCTCCGGTCCGGCCGGGACCGACCTGACGATGCCCATCGCCAAGCCCAAGCTGTGGTCACCCGACTCGCCCTTCCTCTACAACCTCCGGGTACGCCTGTTCGACGGCCGCAAGCGGGTCGACGAGGTCGGCTCCTACTTCGGGATGCGCGAGATCGGCAAGGCGAAGGGCGCCGACGGCAAGCTTCGCATGACGTTGAACGGCAAGATCCTGTTCCACATGTCCACCCTCGACCAGGGCTTCTGGCCCGACGGGCTGAACACCGCACCGACGGACGAGGCGTTGCGCTTCGACCTGGAGCAGCACAAGGTGCTCGGCTTCAACACCGTCCGCAAGCACATCAAGGTCGAGCCCGGCCGCTGGTACTACTGGGCGGACCGGCTGGGGCTGATGGTGTGGCAGGACATGCCCGCGACGAAGCCCGGCCGCCCGACGGTCGAGTGGCAGCGGCAGTGGGAATCCGAGCTGGGCGAGATGATCCGGGAACACGCCGCCCATCCGTCGATCGTGGTGTGGGTGCCGTTCAACGAGGGCTGGGGTGAGTGGGACCGGGGCGCCACCGGCCGCATCGCCGACTCGGTGAAGCAGCAGGACCCGACCCGGCTCGTCAACGCGCACAGCGGTGTGAACTGCTGCGACTCCCTCGGGGACTCCGGACGCGGGGACATCATCGACCACCACCAGTACCTCGGTCCGGCGTCGCCACTGCCCACCGCCGACCGGGTGGCCGTCGACGGAGAGCACGGCGGAATGGGCCTCGAGGTCGACGGTCACATGTGGTTCGGCGAGGGCGGCGCGTACTGGATGGCGCCGGACTCCGAAACGCTGACCCGACGGTACGTGGAGAACCAGCGCGACCTGCTGCGCATAGCGAACACCTGCGGGGTCTCGGCCGGCGTCTACACCCAGATCACCGACGTCGAGCACGAGGTCAACGGCTTCTTCACCTACGACCGCCGTGTCGAGAAGATGGACTTCGACCAGGTGCGCGCGGTGAACGAGGCGGTCATCCGCTCGGCCGACGGTACCAGTGCGAACGTTCCGCCGCCGCCGCCCGGCACGCCCGGCCTCACCGGAGTCGGCTACTGGCCGCTGGACGAGAATGCCGGCGACACGGCCAACGACGAGGCGGGCAACAATGACGGCCGGCTGGTCGCCGCGCCCACCTGGACGGCCGGCAGGACGGGTTCGGGCCTGCTGTTCAACGGCAGCAACCAGTACGTCGACACCGGCAAAACCATCCTCGACACCACCGCCAGCTACTCGGCCTCGGCGTGGGTGCGGCTCGACAGCGCGGGTGGCGCCTTCCAGACGGTGGTCAGCCAGGACGGCGCCTCGAACAGCGCCTTCTACCTGCAGTACTCGGGCGCTGACCGACGGTTCGCGATGAGCTTCGCCGGGGTGCGGGCCCTCGCGCCGACCACCCCGGTCGCCGGGCAGTGGTACCACCTCGTCGGCGTGCGGGACGCGGCAACGGGCCAGCTGCGCCTCTACGTCGACGGGCAACTCGCCGGGCAGGCGAGCGCCTGCCTCGGTGACGGTTCCACCAGGCCCCTGGTCATCGGCCGCGGCAAGTTCGGCGGCAACCCCGTCGACTACTTCGACGGCACGATCGACCAGGTGCACGTCTACGACCGCGCGCTGAGCGCCGCCGAAGTGACGGCGCTCTACGAGTCCGGAAAGTAGCACCGCGGGTTTCCCGGGAGGGGGCCACGACGCCCCCTCCCGGCCCGTGCCGCGAGGACGCCGCCGCCGACGGCGATCTAGGGATCGGGTACGCCTCGAATCGATCACCCGGTGAGGCGCCCACTCCGAGCGCCGCGTTTTTCGGTGCCCGCCATGCCATGAGGAACCAGCGCCACCTTTGCCCGCCTCGACACACGTAGGCGTGGCCGCCTGGGCGAAACCCTTCACGAGTACGAACATGCCGCGTGACCTGTGCGGACGAGTTTCCGGCAAGTGCAGGGTCAGGCGGGCCGGGCGCGGGCGTAGACGTCGCCCGAGTTGGCCTCGTGGGGTAACTCCCGCAGGTACGCCGCCACCTCGCCCGCCGGCCGCCAGCCATCAAGGGCGAACGCCATCTCGTCGCCGAGCGCCACGGTGAACGTGGTGAAGCCCAGCCGGGTGAGCCGGTCCAGGCAGTGCGCGGCCAGGTCCCGTTCGATGGTGGTGAACTCGAAGGACAGCGCCGGCAGGGGGCGGCTCAATCCGGCCAGCACGGCGTCCTCGAACCCCTCCACGTCGATTTTCACGAAGCCCGGCACGCCGTGCGCCGCGACCAGGGTGTCGAGTGTGGTTCCGGCCACCTCGATCTCGACGTCCCAGATCTCGTCCTCCCAGCCGCCGGCCCCACCGGCGGCCCGCAGGAAGCCCGGCGACGCCGTGGAGATCGTCGGGTTCGCCGAGTTGACGTGCAGCCGCACCGGCCCGGTACACGCCCCGCACGCCGCCTCCACCACGGTCACCCGCTCGTCGTCCGCGTAGAGGGCGCGCAGCGCCCGGGTGCAGAGCGGTTGCGGCTCGACGGCCACCACGCGGGCGCCCAGCCGCCGGAAGCTGCCGAGCCGGTCGCCCACGTGCGCGCCGACGTCGAAGACCAGGTCTCCTGGGCGAACCAGGGGCGCGTAGAACGCGTCCATCGCCGCCTCGCGGGCCGGGTCGCCGTAGTACGCCTCCAGGGAGCGGCGCAACCCGGACAGGGTCGGGTCCGCCTTGAGTGCCTCCACCGCGCTGAGGTGATCGACCACTGGTCTGACCGTAGTCGCGTCCGGAGCAACGCGAGGGCGGTTCGCGTCCATTGGCCGGGCACCCCTGGATACCAGCCTCCTAGGATGGCGTAGGCGGGGATCGTGACCATCGTTTGGCGACGGCGACGGCGACGGCGACGGCGACGGCGACGGCGACGGCCAGCGACGCTGCGGCAGTAGGCCACCACGGCGACGGCCTCGGCGAGTGCCCGTCGGGCTCTGGCGAATCGTCCTGGGGGTCAAGGGGGTCGTCGGTTCGAATCGGCCGTCCCGACAGCGAGAGGGTTTCGGCAGGTCAGTGACTTGCGGCAGCCCTCCCTTGGATGATTTCGATAAGGCCGGTCAGGTCCGTAATCTCGTATGCGACGGGTGTGTCGTTCGGCAGGGTGTGCCCGCGGTGGTTGATCCACGCCGCCTGGATGCCGGCCGCGTGCGCCCCGTGCACGTCGGCGTTGGTCGAGTCGCCCACGTGCAGCACCTCGTCCGCACCCAGGTCCAGGGCGGCGAGCGCTCGGGTGAACATGGCCGGGTCCGGTTTGTAGGCGCGGACGTCCTCGCTGGTCACAACGGCGGCGAAGGTCAGGCCATGGTGCGCCATTGCCGCGTCCAGGTCGGCGCGGTCGACGTCGGACACCACGCAGATGGGCACCGTGACCCGGGAGAGGAACTGCCGGGTACCTGGACGCAACGGCGGCGACTGCCAGTACGTGAACTGCGCGGTGCACAGTTCGGCGGGGTCACCGGCGTAGCCCACCTCAGCCATCACCGTGGCCAGGCTGCGCATCGCGCAGTGTCGTAGCGTCCGGAACTGTCGGGCCGGCGGCGACCGCCTCGTACTCCCGCTCCCACGCAGCCATGACCTCGCCTCCAGCGACGGATGTTGAGGCGCCCGCGGCTACCTGGTCAGCTATCGCCTGCATGATCGCGTCGTCGTCTTCGACCACCGTGCCGTAGAAGTCCAGCAGCAGTCCCTTGATCACGTTCGCAGCGTAGTCGTCGCCGCAGCCGCAGGGTTCTTCGAGGTCAGTGGCTGCTGGTAGCGAGCCGGATCCCGAATCCGGTAATCACAGTCCCGGTGACGCGGTCCATCAGCCGGCGAGCCGTGGGACGTTGCAGCACCGTGCGCAGCCGACGTGCCAGGACGACCAGCACGGCCGACCAGGCAGTACCCAGAAGGTGAACGGGGAAGCGCCGAAGGGGATGAACTGAGGTAGGAGCGCGACGTAGAACACGCCCATCTTCGGGTTCAGTAAATTCGTCAGTGCGCCGCGCCGCCGCCCGGGGTAGAAGTCGATGCCGGCCGTCGCGGGTTCGTCGATCAGTGGGTCCGATTGGTCTGGTCGACGGTGGCGGGTGGGCTAACAGCATGCTCAGCCCCATCCAGATCAGATGGCACGCGCCGGCCCATCGCAGCACCTCGTAGGCCAGGTGCGAAGCCGTCAGCAACGCGGTGACACCGGCGGAGGTGAGCACACCCCAGGCCAGGGTTCCAGTTTGGATGCCGAGAACGACTCCCAGGCACGGCGGGGTTCGACGACACCCAGAGCGTCGCGCCGACCTCCACCGTTTCGTCGCCCGCCGGATCCCGGCCTACCCCGTGCCAAAGCCCCGTTCACCCTCGCGTGCCAGCCGGGGCAGGTACCGGCAGGACCTCGCAACCAGCAGTGGGGCCATACAGGCAGAACGCGCGAATCGGCCTTCGGGGCTAGGTACGATCCCGAAGAGACTGAGCGGATCGTGCAACGAATCGCGCGTATCGTGCTAGTTGATCAAGGCTCCGCGGGCTTGGCTGGTAGAGCACAGCGGGCGGCTCGTCCCGCCGTCTCGTACCTCTATCAAACTCGGAGTTTCTGATGTCGCTCGATTCCTACGTCACGCTCGGCCGTTCGGGCCTGCGCGTCAGCCCCTTCACGCTGGGTGCGATGACCTTCGGCGAGGATTTCGGTTGGGGAAGCAGCCCGGAGGAATCCAGGAACATCCTCGCCGCCTACCTGGACCGGGGCGGCAACTCGATCGACACGGCCAACATCTACACGAACGGTCACTCCGAGAAGATCATCGGCGACTACTTCGCCGGCCAGCGCGCATTGCGCGACCGGGTGGTGATCGGTACCAAGTTCTTCGGCAACCTCTACCAAAACGACCCCAACGGCGGTGGACCCGGCCGTAAGGCGATCGTGCAGCAGCTGGAGAACTCACTGCGGCGCCTGCAAACCGACTACGTCGACATCTACTGGTTGCACAACTTCGACCCGTCCACCCCGGTCGAGGAGACCCTCCGGACGCTGGATGACCTGATCGGCGACGGCAAGGTCCGCTACCTCGGATTCTCCGACATCCCGGCTTGGGCGACGGCCGAGGCCGCCACCATCGCGCGCTTCCGCGGGTGGGCGCCGATCATCGCCCTGCAGTTGGAGTACTCCCTACTCGAACGCACCTCGGAGGGAGAGTTGATCCCTATGGCCCAGGCCCTGGGCATGGGCGCAATGCCATGGGGGCCGCTGAAGAGCGGATTCCTGTCCGGTAAGTATTCCAGCGCCACCACTGGCCCAGTGGACACCACACGCGCGCAGATGGTCGGCGTCCCTAGCGAAGCCGACTACGTCGTGATCGACGCGCTCAACACCGTCGCCCGCGAGGTGGGCGCCAGTCCCGCCGCGGTGGCCCTGGCGTGGGTGCAAGGCCGCCCCGGAATCACCTCCACCCTCATCGGCGCCCGCCGGATGGACCAGCTCGACGCCAACCTGAATGCCCTGAACGTCACTCTCACCGAGGCCCACCGTGCCACACTGGATGAGGTGTCCGCTCCCGCGCTGAACTTTCCCGCCAACAACAACAAAATGTTGGCGCGGATGTTGCAGTTCGCCGGAGCCACCGTCGACGGGCAAGCGTCAACGATCTCCCCGCGACTGCAATCCAGCAGCGCCCGCTACTGACCAACACCCAGACACTCGTTTCGACGGCCGCCTCACGATCCTGGCCCGTCGATCCGAGGGGTCCTCGAGCCGGCAGGCTGGTCGCCGAGCGTGGTGGTGACGCCGAGCGCGCAGATCGCGCAGGACCCGGAAGGCGTGCTGCATCTCGGTTCGCTGTTACCCCACGGTCCGCGTCGACTGCAGCGCGCCGTGGGATCAGCGGCTCACCATCAACGATCTCGGCGATCCCAACGACGGCATCATCCATATCACCGCCGTCTTCGGCTTCCAGGACCCCACCGACTTTCCCGAGGTCCTGCGCCCCGCCGCCACCCATCCCGTCGCAGAACGAGTCGACGGCGAGGAGGTCTCCTACTTCGTCTCGCGGATCACGCTGCGCTGCACCCGTACCCCGGGAATGGCCACCTGGCGTAAACGCCTGTTCATCGCCCTCGCCCACAACGCCGCCAGCCACGCGGAGTTCCTTCACCTGCCGGAGGAACGCACCATCGTCCTCAGCGCCGAAGTCCCCGTCTGAGCTCCGGCTCGGCTGCGACGCACGCGCGAAGACCGCCCCGCCCTCTCATCACCGAACCCGGCATGGCTTCCGCTACCGCTCCGGACGGCGCGGCACCGACGAAGAATCGAACCCGCCTCCACCGCCGACGCCGCCCGGGCCGCGCCGAAGCGGTGTGGATCACGGTGCTCAGCCCGGATGGACGATGCGTGGGGTGGGTACGGTGTCCGCTGCTTGCCGCACTCGTGATCATTGAGGGTTCGCGTGACGAGGTGGCCGACGCAGGGGGACGGAGCCGACATGGGCAGTGGGCGGGACACAAACGCGCGGGCACGCCTCGGGCTGATCGCCTCACAAGTCTCTGCCGCCGACCGTGACACCGACCCGGGTCCAGTCGGCCAGGCGACCGTGCCCGCTCGCGTAAAGGTGCCCAGCTCGCTGCGCCCGCCGTCGAAGACGGTGACGCGGTGGCTGCTCAAGCACCGGGTGCAGCCGGCGGGTCCGGAGAGCGGCGAGTCGCACGCCGAAGCGCACGCCTGGTGGAAGGTGATGTGCCTGACCGGGGTGGACTACTTCTCCACCCTGTCGTACCTGCCCGGCATCGCGGCCCTCGCCGCGGGGGCGCTCTCACCGCTGGCGACGCTGCTGATCGTGGCGCTGACGCTCTTCGGGGTGCTGCCGATGTACCGGCGGGTGGCCGGGGAGAGCCCGAACGGGCAGGGGTCGGTGGCGATGCTGGAACGCCTCCTGCCCTTCTGGAAGGGCAAGCTGTTCGTCCTGGTCCTGCTGGGGTTCGTGGCCACGTCGTGGATCATCACGATCACTCTGTCGTCGGCGGACGCCACGGTGCACCTGCTGGAGAACCCGGTCCTGCCCGACAGCTTTCCGCACGGCACGACCGCGGCCGTGGTGGTGACGGTGGTGCTGCTGCTGGTCCTGGGCGGGGTGTTCCTGCTCGGCTTCAACGAGGCCGTCGGTGTGGCCATCCCCCTGGTCGCGGTGTTCCTCGGGCTGAACGCGGCGGTCGTCGTGGCTGGCCTCGTGGCGATCGCGCAGGATCCGGCGCTGCTGTCCGGGTGGACCGATGCGCTCACCGCCGGCAGCAGCAGCGGCGTCGGCGACGTCATCGGCCCCGCCGTGCTGGCCTTCCCGCTGCTCGTGCTCGGGCTGTCCGGCTTCGAGACCGGGGTCAGCATGATGCCCCTCGTGCGCGGTGACGGTTCCGACGCCGAGCAGCGACTGGCCGCGCGGATCCGCAACACCCGCAAGCTCCTCACCACCGCCGCGCTGGTCATGTCCGGCTACCTGGTCGCCACCACGCTCGTCACCACCGTGCTGATCCCCGCCGACGAGTTCCAGCCCGGCGGGGCGGCCAACGGGCGCGCGCTGGCCTACCTGGCCCACGAACGCCTCGGCGAAGCCTTCGGCACGGTCTACGACATCAGCAGTGTGCTGATCCTGTGGTTCGCCGGCGCCTCGGCGATGGCCGGGCTGATCAACATCGTGCCCCGCTACCTGCCCGCCTACGGCATGGCCCCCGAGTGGGGACGCGCCGTGCGGCCCGTGGTCATCGTCTACACCCTGATCAGCATCGCGATCACCGTCGCGTTCGCCGCGGATGTGGACGCCCAGGCCGGCGCGTACGCCACCGGGATCCTGGCGATGATGGTGTCCGGGGCCGTCGCGGTCACCATCTCCGCGCTGCGCCGCCGGCAACGCGCCGCCACCGCCGGGTTCGCGGCGCTGACGGCCGTGCTGCTGTACGCGCTGGTCGAGAACGTCATCGAGAAACCCGACGGCATCGCCATCTCCGGGCTGTTCATCGCCGGCATCATCACCGTCTCCCTCATCTCCCGGATCTCGCGCACCACCGAGTTGCGCGCCGAGAGCATCGAGTTCGACGGCGCCGCCCGCCGCTTCATCGCCGACTCGATCGCCCACGACGGACGGCTGCACCTGATCGCCAACCGCCGTCAGAGCGGCGACGCGAAGGAGTACCGCCTCAAGGAACGCGCCCAACGAGGTCTCAATCCCGTCCCCGGCGCCGCCGACGTGCTCTTCCTCGAAATCGACGTGGTCGACCCGTCGGAGTTCAGCGGCGTCCTGCACGTCACCGGCGTCGACGTCGGCGGTCACCGGGTCCTGCGCACCACCGCCCCCGCCGCCCCGAACGCCATCGCCGCGATCCTGCTCGCCCTGCGCGACGCCACCGGCGTACGACCCCACGCTCACTTCGAATGGTCCGAAGGCAACCCGGTGGCGCACCTACTGCGCTACCTTCTGCTCGGACGGGGCGACACCCCACCCGTCGTCCGGGAGATCATCCGCAAGGTCGAATCCGATCCGGCTCGCCGGCCGGGTATCCACGTCGGCGGCTGACACCAGCTCGTGCGTTGACATCGACGTGGCGCGGGGCGGCATCTTCGCCCTGCTCGGCTCGAACGGGGCCGGCAACACCACAGTGGTGAAGATCCTGGCCACGCTTCTCGGGGCCGACGCCCGGGACGGCCCGAGTCGTCGGCTTCGATGTGGCGACCCAGGCCCCAACGTCCGGGAGCCCATCAGTCTCACGGGAGTTCGCGGCGGTCGACGAGATCCTCACCGGGCGGGAGAACCTGGTCATGATTGCCCGGCTGCGGCACCTCAAGGAGCCGCCAGGCATTCAGATCATGCTGTGACGAGCCATTCTGAGCCAGGTTGATTGCATGTTGAGCCATAATGGTGCCATGATGGCACCATTGAGTTGCCGCTCGAAGGGCTCCTGCGGCGTTCGGCGTTGCCGGGCGACATCCCGTAGGCGCCGCGTGAGCGTCCCGGAGCGTACCGACAAGGCGTGATGCCTGCGACGAGCCCCGCGCGTCGTCACGCGTGAAATTTCGAAGAATTGCGACAGGTAGACGTCGCGGCAGTTGACGTTCGTTGAGGGAGTCGTGCATGTTCGCCAGATTCGGACGAACCATCGTCCACAATCCATGGAAAGTCATCGCGGTGTGGCTCGTGCTGCTCGTCGGCTCGTTTCTCGCGCCGTCCCTGGCCGATCAGGTCAGCACCGACCAGGCCAGCTTCCTGCCGTCGAGCTATGAGTCGGTGCAGGCGCAGGAGGTGGCCCAGAGCGCGTTCGGTCAGGGCGACGGGGCGAGCGCCACCATCGTCGTCAAGCGCGCGGACGGTCAGCCCCTCGGCGCTGCGGACACCGACCGGGTCGGCCAACTCGCCCAGACTCTTCAGAGTGCCGGCATCGACCGGGTCGGCACCGCTGTCACCGGGCCGCAAGCGGTTTCGCCGAACAAGCTGGTGCAACTCGTCAACGTCTCGCTCACCGGCCCGCCCGCCGATCCGGTGCTCGGTGACGCCGTCGTGTCGATCCGCGAGAAGGCGCAGTCCGTACTGGATGGCTCTGGCTTGTCCTACGCCGTGACCGGCGATGTCGCGCTCCTCGTGGACAACCAGGACGCGTTCGACACGGCCCTGCTGGTCGTCAGCATCGTGACGCTGGCCCTGGTCGTCGGCCTGCTCCTCATCATCTATCGCAGTCCGGTCGCGGCGTTCCTGCCGGTCGTGGTCGTCGGCGTGGTGTCGGCGGTTTCGAGTGCGGTCATCACGTTGTTCGTCAAAGCCTTCGGCATGCAGGTCGACCAGTCACTGCTGACGATCCTCACCGTGGTGCTCTACGGGGTCGGCACGGACTACATCGTCTTTCTGCTGTTCCGTTACCGCGAACGACTGCGTGCAGGTGACGCCTCGAAGAACGCGCTGGCCGAGTCGGTCAGCCGGGTCGGTGAGGTCATCGCCTCGGCTGCCGCGGCGATCGTGATCGCGTTCGGCGCGCTCCTGCTCGCCGTGTTCGGCGGCTTCCGGAGTCTCGGCCCGGGCCTTGCCATCGGGGTGGTCGTCATGGCCATCGCCGCGGTCACACTGGTGCCGGCCATCGTTTCACTCCTCGGCCCCAAGGTGTTCTGGCCGTCGAAGTCCTGGCAGCGCAACCCCCGGGGCAGCGTCTTCCAACGCCTCGGCCGGCTCACCGGACGTCGACCGGCGGCGGTCGCCCTCGCCTCGGGCGGAGTCATGGTCGCACTGGCGTTGGGCCTGTTCGGCCTCAAGGTCGACTACGACCAGGTAGCGCAACTCCCCGCCAACACGGAGTCGGCACGCGCCCTGAACGACCTGAAAACCGGCTTCCCCGCTGGCGCCCTCAACCCCACCACCGTCTACGTACGCGCGGACAACGGCCAACGCCTCGACCCGGCGACACTCACCGGCTACGCGCAATCACTGACCCAGGTCCCCGGAGTCGGCAGTCTGATGCCCGGACCCGACGGCAGCCCCGCCACCATCAACGCCGACGGCACCATCGCCCAGATCAACCTGCTGCTGAACACCAGCCCGTACTCGAATGCGGCACTCGACCTGGCCGGTGACGACCTCCGGCACGTGGCCCACGACCGGGCCCCGGCCGGAACGACGGCGCTGGTCGGCGGCGTCAGCTCGGTATTCGCCGACATCCGCGACGCGAACAACCGCGACCTATGGGTGATCTTCCCGGTGGCGGCAGTGCTGATCGCCGTGATCCTGGGGCTGCTCCTGCGCAGCCTCGTCGCCCCGATGTACCTCATGATCGCCGTCGGCCTCGGCTTCATGGCGACGCTCGGCGCGACAGTCCTGGCCTTCCAGGGCATCGGAGGCCGGTCGGGATTGTCATTCTCTCTGCCGATCATCCTGTACCTCTTCGTGGTCGCGATCGGCACCGACTACAACATCCTCATGATCGCCCGACTCCGCGAGGAGGCACGAGCAGGCAACGAGCCCCGCACCGCCGCCGCCCTGGCGATCCAGCACGCCGGACCGTCGGTGGCCGCCGCCGGCCTGATCCTCGCCGGCACGTTCACCTCGATGCTCTTCGCCGGGGTGTCGTTCCTGACCGAAATGGGCTTCGCGGTCTCGGTGGGAATCGTGCTGTCGGCGTTCATCATGTCCCTCTTCCTCGTCCCCGGCGTCACCGCGCTACTCGGCCACGCCGCCTGGTGGCCGGGGCACGGCGACGCCACCAGATCAGACCCATCGGCAATGCCGCCCTCGGCCAGCGAACCGGCATCGGAGGCCGCAACAACCCACTGAGCGCCCGCGAAGGCGGTGGGCGGGGCTGACGGCTCCGCCCACCGGACGGCAGGCGCAGCCTGACCCGACGCTACGACGGCTCCCGGGAGCAGCGTTGCTCCTCCGTCCGGCGTCCGGCTTCGCCGTTCCGGGTGCGACGGGTGGAATTGGCCGGACGGCACTGAGCCGACGGAGCAGAACTGCTCTAATCGGGAGGAAGCGGGTGTTCAGCCGCTCTCAGCCCAGGGAGGTCACTCACATGCAAATGACCGCGACCGACAACCACGCCGTCGCCCAAGCGGTGCACGACGTGGGCTCTGCTCTCTGGTTCGGTGGCACCGTGATGGGCGTCGCCGGCGTCAACAAGTCCGGCAGCGACCTGCGGCAGGGAATCGATCGGATCCGGGTCGCTGAATCGGCGTGGGCACGGTTCAGCCCGGTGCAGTGGCTGGGCATCGGCGCCACGATGCTCGCCGGCCTCCAGCTGAGCCGGGTGGGCCGACGTCGGATGGCACTGCAGAAGGGCTTTGGGACGGTGGGTGCGGCAAAGGCCGGCATCACCGTGCTCGGCGCGGCGGCCACCGCGTACGCCGCGTACTGCGGCAAGCGCATCGGTCAGCTGGCGGAGGAGGCACAGCAGCGCGGCGAGCAGATCGAAGTCAGGGACGCGACCATACCCACGGCCCAGACGCCGGGCACCGTCGCCACTTGGCAGCGCCGGCAGCGTCTGGCGCAGTACGCGGTGCCCGCCCTGGCCGGAGCGAACATCGTCTGCGGCTCGTACCTGGTGCAGTCGTACCGCACCGGTGCCACCGCGAAAGGTGTGCTGCGCCGCCTGCTGCCCGGCTGACCTTGCCGCTGCCGCGCCCACCGCCCGCACCGTCCAAGAGAAGGTCGCGGGCTTGAGCGAGGAGCAGCTGCGGCGCCGCCTGGTCGTCTCCGACACCACACTGCTGGGCGTGGTCCAGCACTTGACCGACAGCGAGCGGTACTGGTTCGGCTACACGTTCGCGGGCGACCCGCGCTACGCCGACGTGGACTTCGACATGGTGGTCGAGCCGGGCCGGTCCCCAGATCAGATCATCGCTGACTACCGGGCTGCGATCGCCGAGAGCGACGCCCACATCAGCGCAGCCGCCGGCCCGGATGTTCTCACCGCGCAGCCGGTCGGTGACTCGCCTCGTACGCTTCGCTGGGTGCTGGCCCACATGACGAGCGAGACCGTCCGGCATGCCGGTCACGCCGACATCCTGCGGGAGCTTACCGACGGCGTCACCGGTCGGTAGGAGATCGCGACTCAGGCCGCACGTGCCACCAACGCACAGTGAGCCGGGGACGGCCGCCCAGACGCGGCCGTCCCCGGAGGTGTTGCGGATGCGGAGGGATTGCCCCGAGGCTCAGCGGTTGGTTGCCCCGCCGCCAGCGGCTGGCTGGACCCGCTCGAACCGCACCCGGCTCAGCCATCCCGGGAGGTCGCTGAGCACGTACAACTCGCCGTGCACGTCGGCGTCGATCGCGGTCGGCTGGGTGGGGAAGTTGCCGATCGTGGCGGACTCGTAGCCGCCCGTGGGCTTGGGACGCACGGCGAACGCGAGGGTCGAGCAGTAGTCGCTCGCGATGTAGGTCCCCCACGCCTCCGGGGTGGCGGACCCTCGGTACACCACGCCGCCGGTCACCGAGCAGTTCTCCGTCAGATAATGTTCGTACTCGAAGACCGGGTCGGTGTACCGCACGCCCGGCCGGCATTGCTCCGGGTCGAAGACGGGAGTGCCCTCTCGGCAGGACCAGCCGAGGTTCGCCCCACGCTGTGACGGGCGAATGTGGTTGATCTCCTCGACCAGGCCCTGGCCGACATCTCCGATCCACAGTGAGCCGTCGACCGGGTCGATCGAGAACCGCCACGGGTTGCGCAGCCCGTAGACCCAGATCTCCGGCCGCGCGCCCGACACGCGGACGAACGGGTTGTCGAAGGGCACGCAGTAGGGCTTCCCCCCGCAGGTGCGGTTGACGTCGATCCGCACGATCTTGCCGAGCAGGGTGCCGAGGTTCTGACCGGACTTGAACGGGTCGTTCGCGTGGCCGCCGTCGCCGAGGGACCAGTAGAGGTAGCCGTCGCGGCCGAACGCCACCTGGCCGCCGTTGTGGTTGCCGTACTCGGCGTGCTCCTGGGTGAGCAGCACCTGCAGCCGCTCAGGAGCGCCGATCGGCACTCGCGCCAGGGTCAGCGCGCCGGCCGGTAGGCTCGTGTAGGCCACGTAGAGGATCCCGGTCCGCGCGAAGTTCGGCGCAGGCGTGATGCCGAGGAGGCCGCGCTCGTTGTCCGACGTGTCGATCCGGGCGGTCAGGTCGAGCACCGGCTCGGCCGCCAGGCCGGTGTCGGGGTGGTAGGCGCGGACGGTGCCGTTCTTCTCCGCGATCAGCATCCGGCCGTCCGGCAGCCCGGTGAGCGCGATCGGACGCTGCAGACCGGAGGCCACCTGTTCGGATACCACGGTCAGCTCCGCGAGTGGCACCGCGCGGTTGTGGGATGTGCCGGCCGCGGCGGTGCCGGCAACCGGCGCCGGTGGCAACAGGGACGCGGACAGGGCCAGGACGAGCAGCCCGGCAAGCATGGTGGCCGGGCGATAACGCCGTAGCGACATGGTTCAGCTCCTCGAGCAGGTGGGGTGGTGGACGCGATCTGGGAGCGTTTCCACACTACATCGACCCCTGCCAATATCAAGCCCGCCGTCCTGGCCTGCGATCGGGATGAATCCACGCTCAGGATCGTCGATGTTGCCAAAGCGGATCCAGGCGTGTTGGAATGGCTCACATCGCCGCAGCGCGGGGGCAACCGTGCTGGGAACGGCCAAAACGGGAGCATCGCAGTGCCGGCAGCGCGTCGCTTGGCAGACGCTCGCATGCCGCATCGCCGGGCCATCTCTCTGACGGCGGGCAGGCATCCTCGCCCGCCGTACGTATCCCCCCGGCACGTGTCCCCGACGGCTGACACGCTCGACGGCTGACACGTCGGGGGCGTCCGATTCGGTCTGCCAGCGCATCAGAACCGGCGACGAGGTGAGAGGCAATCATGATTTCCCGAGAGGGTTTCGCGGGTTGGTACCGAAACCGTTTCGTGTGGGTGGCGGTGATCCTGCTGGCGGTGTCGGCCGGCGCGGTCGTACTGCTCAACCGGGCCGGCCCGGAGGCGGAGCCGGCGGATCTGCAACGGCAGATTATGAACCGGATGCGTACCACGCTCGAACAGGCGGACCCGGGGCAGCACAACCACGCCGGGCACAGTGTCCAGCAGGCGGCCACCGAGGAGAAGAAGCCGGCAGTGATCTGCGGGGTACGCGTCTACGGCTACGAGCCGGCCGGGGCCACCGCGCTCGCCGACGTGCAGAAGGTCTACGGCTTCCACCTCTGCGGGGTCGCCGAGCAGAAGCGCCCCTGGGACGTGGCGGTCAAGCTGGCCGGCCCTGTGATCATGGATATGTCCACCGAGCCTCCGGGCATCCAGGTGGTCGAGGCGACCGCCGACGTCATGTTCGTCGACCGGCTGCGGCAGATGTTCCCGGACAGGTACGCGGAGTTGGCGCTCAAGGAGGCGCTGGCCGAATCGGAGATGGCCGACCAGCGCCGCCGGTACGACGCCGCAGCCGGCCTTTGACGATGCCGGACGGGGCGGTCGTACTCGCACCCACCCGGCCGCCGGATCCGAAGCCGCGAAGCCAGAGGCTGGACCGGGCCTTCCGGTGGCTGTGAACCATCCGCGTACCGCAGTGGATGCCGATGCGGGCGACCCGGTGGGTGGTGGTGATCCAGCCCGAGGTCGGTCGTCGATGGCCCCGGCGGCGCCGACCCGTCGTTGATCCCTTGGTGGCCGGCGGTTCGAGCGGTCGGACGTGGACGGTCCTGGGAGCCGTCCTCGACAGCGATCCCGGTCAGCTCGATCCACATCCAGCTTTAGATAGATCAGCATTGATATTTACGTACATAGATGTAACAGTTGGTTTGGGAGCGTTCCCATTGTGATCTCCAGTACCGAAGAGCGGAGGATGAACAGTGCGTTCACACAAGTCCGATCAATCCGGCGGACGACCACGGTCAACCGTCCGTCAGTCCCTCCGAGTGCTCGTCCTGCTGTTCGCCATGGTGGCCGGTACGCTGCCCTGGACCGGCGCGGCCCAGGCACACGGCACGATCATCAACCCGGCGAGTCGCGCCTACCAGTGCTGGAAGACCTGGGGCAACCAACACACGAACCCGGCCATGCAGCAACAAGACCCCATGTGCTGGCGGGCGTTCCAGGCCAACCCCGACACCATGTGGAACTGGATGAGCCAGCTGCGCGACGGCCTCGGCGGCCAGTACGAAGCCCGTACTCCCGACGGACAGCTGTGCAGCAACGCCCTCTCCAGGAACGACGCGGTGAACCAGCCCGGAGCGTGGAAGGCGACCACCGTCGGCCGCAGCTTCACGGTCCAGCTGTACGACCAGGCCAGCCACGGTGCTGACTACTTCCGGGTCTACGTCACCAAGCCGGGATTCAACCCGGCCACCCAGAAGGTCGGGTGGGGCAACCTCGACTTGATCACGACGACCGGGCGCTACGCGCCAGCGCAGAACATCTCGTTCAACGTCTCGGTCTCTGGACGCACCGGAAGCCACGTCCTGTTCGTGATCTGGAGGGCGTCGCACCTGGACCAGACCTACATGTGGTGCAGCGACATCAACATCACCTGATCGGCAAGACCGGCACTGCTCCGGCCCAGGGCGTTGGCGTCCTGGGCCGGAGTATGTGCCCTATCTGCAGGTGCCGAACAACGGTGGCGCACTGCTGGAACTGGCCGACCGGCGACGGCGACGGTGAGCGGCAGTTGTCGACAGACTGCCGGCTGTCCTCCGAAACGTCGGCATTGGCGCGTGGTGAACGACGGCTATCCCGGGCGGCGGTCCTACGCCGATCATTTCCCCAGATTGATATGAGTCATTCTCACCTCCAGGCGGAACGCCCGGGCGCGGAGGGCGAGAGGTCGGCATTGGCAGCCGGGCGTACCGAACGGCCCGACTCCGCGTCCCCCGGAGGATCGCCATGCCCAGACTTCGCGCCCGGCTCGCGGCGCTCACCGCCACCGCCCTGACCGCGAGCGTCCTCACGGTCACCCCGCCGTCACCGGCGGTCGCCGCCACCACCTTCACACCCGACGACTACTGCCTCGGTCAGTGCGCCGACATCCTGCCCCCGGGGCAGAACGGCAACGCCACGCTGGTCGCCATCCTGGCCCACCAAACGCTCGGCACCCGCCCGGCACACTCCAGTGACCAACTCGACGAGTACGCGAACCTGGTCTACAACTACGCCGGGCTGACCGACGAGCAGATCGCCCACTTCTACAACGACGCCTCGTTCGGCGTCCCCGCCGCGCAGGTCGAGAGCACCGTGTCACCGCGGGCGGACGTCACCATCGTGCGCGACAGGGCCACCGGTGTCCCGCACGTCACCGGCACCACCCGCGCCGGCACCATGTTCGGCGCGGCTACGCCGGGGCCCAGGACCGGCTCTGGGTGATGGACCTGCTGCGGCACGCCGGCCGCGGCACGCTCACCTCGTTCGCCGGCGGCGCGCCGGGCAACCGTGAGCTGGAGCAGAGCATCTGGGCCAACTCGCCCTACTCGGAAGCGGACCTCCAGGCGCAGGTGGACGCGCTGCGCCTCAAGGGCGCCCGGGGCCAGCAGCTCTACACCGACGTGGTCGACTACATCGCCGGTATCAACGCCTACATCGACAAGTCGATCGCCGACGACAACTACCCCGGCGAGTACGTGCTGGCCGGCGCTGGCAAGCCGACGCACTTCACCATGACCGATCTGATCGCCACCGCCGGTGTGGTTGGCGGGCTCTTCGGCGGGGGCGGTGGCAGCGAGATCCAGTCCGCGCTGGTCCGGGTAGCCGCCCGGGCCAAGTACGGGGCCACCGAAGGCGACCGGGTCTGGCAGGCGTTCCGCTCACAGAACGACCCGGAGACCGTGCTCACGCTGCACGACGGACAGAGCTTCCCGTACGGCGCGACACCGCCGGGCGCGACCAGCGCGGTGCTCCCGGATGCCGGCACGGTGACCGCCGAGCCCCTCGCGTACGACGCCAGCGGCGGGGCCGCCGCCCGCGCCGGCGGCAGTACCGCCACCCAGGGGCTGCTCGGCGGCCTGGCCAACCTGCGCGCGCAGGGAATGTCCAACGCCGTGGTGGTCTCCGGGCGGCACACCACCACCGGCAACCCGGTCGCCGTGTTCGGCCCGCAGACCGGCTACTTCGCCCCGCAACTGCTCATGCTCCAGGAGCTGCAAGGGCCCGGGATCAGCGCGCGCGGCGCCGCTTTCGCCGGGCTGAACCTCTACGTGCTGCTCGGTCGGGGCCAGGACTACGCGTGGAGCGCCACCTCCGCCTCCCAGGACCTGACCGACACGTACGCGGTGCCGCTGTGCACCACCGACGGCAGCGCGCCGACGCTGCGCACCAACCGCTACCTCTACCACGGGCAGTGCCTCGCCATGGAGGCGCTGGAGCAGCGCAACTCCTGGTCGCCGACGCTGGCCGACTCCACGCCGGCGGGCTCGTACACACTGCGCGCGCTGCGCACGAAGTACGGGCTGGTCGCGTACCGGGGACTGGTGAACGGGCAGCCGACCGCTTTCACCAAGCTGCGCTCCACCTACCGGCACGAGGCCGACTCGGCGATCGGCTTCCAGGCATACAACGACCCGTCCGCGATGGGTAGCGCGGCGGCGTTCCAGGCGTCCGCGGCCAGCGTCGGGTACGCGTTCAACTGGTTCTACGTCAACTCGACCGAGGCGGCGTACTTCAACTCCGGCTCGAACCCGGTCCGGCCCGTCACCGCCGATCCGAACCTGCCGACGAGGGCCGAGCCGGCGTACGAGTGGGCGGGCTGGAACCCGGACACCAACGACGCCACCTACACCCCGGCGTCGGCCCACCCGCAGTCGGTCAACCAGGACTACTACGTCAGCTGGAACAACAAGCAGGCGCGGGACTTCGGGGCCGCGGACGGCAACTTCAGCTTCGGCTCCGTACACCGGGGTCAACTGCTCGACGGCCCGGTGCGCGCCGCGATCGCCCAGCGCAAGCTCGGCCGCGCCGACGTCGTCAAGATCATGGCGGATGCGGCGGTGACCGACCTGCGCGGTCAGCAGGTTCTCGGCGACCTGCTGCGGGTGCTGGACAGCACGCCGGTCACCGACCCGGTGCTGGCCGACGCGATCGGCAAGCTGCGGGCCTGGCAGCAGGCCGGCGCCCGGCGGGTGGAGACGTCGCCCGGCTCGAAGGTCTACCAGCACGCCGAGGCCATCCGGATCTTCGACGCCTGGTGGCCGCTGCTGGCCGCAGCCGAGTTCCGACCCGGCCTCGGGCCCGACCTCTACGCCGCGCTGGTCGACGCCATCGAGGTGAACGAGGCGCCGTCAGGCGGCCAGAACGGCGGGCGCGACGGCACCGCGAGCTGGGCGTTGCAGGGGCAGGCGCACAAGGGCTCGTCGTTCCAGTACGGCTGGTGGGGCTACGTCGACAAGGACCTGCGCACCGTGCTCGGCGACCCGGTGGCCGGCGGGCTGGGCCGCGCGTACTGCGGCAACGGCAACCTCGGCGCCTGCCGGCAGGCGTTGCTCGACGCGCTCGGCCAGGCCGCCACGGTGCCGGCCGGCACGGTCTACCCGGGCGACAAGTCCTGCGGGGCCGGCGACCAGTGGTGCGCCGACTCGATCGTCCAGTCCGGCCTGGGCGGCATCACCCACCCGCTGATCGCCTGGCAGAACCGCCCCACCTACCAGCAGGTCGTCTCGTTCCCGGCGCGCCGGGGCGACGACGTCACCAACCTGGCCCAGGGCCGCCCGGCCACCGCGTCGAGCACCCAGTTCCTGACCAGCCACACCCCGGGCAAGGCGGTCGACGGCAGCCTCGGCAGCCGGTGGGCCAGCAGCTACGACGACAACCAGTGGCTCCGGGTCGACCTCGGCGCGGCCCGCACCGTCAGCCGGGCGGTGCTGCGGTGGGAGTCCGCGTACGCCACCTCGTACCGGATCGAGGTTTCCGGCGACGGCAGCTCCTGGACGCCGGTGTTCGCCACCACCGCCGGCAACGGCGGCGTCGACAACGCCACCTTCGCCCCGGTCGGCGCCCGTTACGTTCGGGTGTACGGAGTCAGCCGCGCTACCTCGTACGGGTTCTCGCTCTACGAATTCGAGCTCTACGGACGGTGACCTCGGCCGAAGGGGCCGACGGGTAATTTCCGCCGGCCCCTTCGGGGCGTGCCCAGCGCTCGGTCAACGGCGCACCCGATAGCGCAGGTGAAGCACCCGGTCGCTCCGAATCACCACGTCAGGATCCTCCATGTCGAGCGTGCTGTGGAACCGAACACGATCAGGTTGCACAGCGCCGACGACAATGCCCTTCTCAGTGTGGGCAAAGGAATGGTCGTCGGGCCTTCGTACAGAGGCATCGGGAACTGCTGGTCCTGATATCAGGCGCCCAGCCACTTCGGTCCAAACCCGTTGGTTGTCCGTAGCCCGCCCGTTACGGTGCACGCGTGACATTGGTTGACGCGGACTGGTGGTCGATACTCCGGGCGCTGGACGAGCCGGTTGCGCCAGTGGCGGGCGGCATCGGGCGGGAGCCGATCCTGCGGGCCATGGTGGGAGGGTCCATGCCGGAGCCGATGCCGGCGGCGTTGAACGAACGGGTAGCGCGCGGCGAAGGTGATGGCCTGGAGGTGCCACGGGACTTCGACCACGCTGCGGTCCAGGGCCGGTTTGACCGGCTCGCAGAGCGATTGAGCGAGACCTACGGTTGCCCGTGCGACCCGGGGCTGGCCCAGGACTCCGCCTGTTTCGGCAGCATCTGGATTCCAGCCGAGGCCAGCCGCAGTCACACGAAGCGCACACGGATCCCGCTGTCCTTGAGCGTGAGCGTCAGCAAGTTCGGTGGCCTCGCCACCTACGGGCCTTCTGGTCCGAGCGGCCACAAACCATACGTGCACCCCGACGACCGGCAACGGATCGAGCAGGCACTCGCCGGACTCGGTTACCTCATCGTGCCCACGCACATCCTCGCCACGCCGTACGTCGGGCCCAATGGATGGGTCTTCGGCCCGACGGCCAATGCGACCTGGTTCACGCGATTCTTTGACGACCTTTGAACACGTCAAGATTCCGCGACCGCTCGACTCCCCGGTGGAGGATGAAGTAGTCAGAGCGCACCTGCTGCCGGAATGGCTGACGATCGCCGAGGTCGCGTTGCGCACGGTGGGTTCGCGTTGCGCGAGGACGGTCCCCGCGGTGGTCAGCTCAACGTGAAGGACACGTCGTCGACGTCGAAGGCCGTGGCGCCGTTGCCGGCCGTCTCGCTGGCGACGAAGCTGACCGTCGCGGTGCGCTCGGTCGTGTCCGTCCCGGTCGACATGGTGTATTGCCGCCACTGCGGCCCGCCGTCGAAGGCCAGCGAGAACCGCGTCTTCGGGGGTATCCCGGTGACCGCCAGCCCGACGTTCAGGTAGTCGCCGCGGCTGGTTTCCGTGGTGGTGGTCCGGACCCAGAAGCTGACCGTCAGATCGCACCCGGCGGGCACCGTGACGGTGGTGCGCAGCAGGTCGGTACGCGTGACGTCGAGCCCGGCGAAGGTGGCGTACGCGCGGCCGGTGTGTGCGGGCCGGGTCGCGTCGCCGAACACGACGATGCGAGGGCCGGCAGTCCAGCCGGCGGTGCCGCGCTCGAACCCTGGGTTCGCGTGGGTCTGTCCGGTGCAGGGCGCGTCGGCCGCCGGCCGGCCGTAGGACGCGCCGCCCGTGGCCAGGAGCAGCAGGGCCGCAGCCGAGGCGGCGGTGACGAAGGCCTTCATCAGTCCTCCCCGTGTCAATGCATTCGAGACTGTCGATGCCGTTGACCATGCGTGACGGACGTCAGCGCGTCAAGCCCCTTCCCAGCGTCGGCTCTGCACGGCCGCACGGGTGGTTAGCGGTCCGACCTCGGGGGCGTCGGGCTGCTCGACGGCGACGCTCACCGCGACCGGCGTCGCCACCGGATGCCGGTAACGCGAGCGCAGCCGACGCGGGAGCGCCGCCGGGGTCGGTCGCCGTGGTCCGAATCGACGGCGTCAGCGTGATGCTCATCCTGCATCCGGGCCGCGACGGCGGCCGGCCGGAGCGTGCCCGCGCTACCGGCGGCGCCGGGCGTCGGCCTCGGCGTCGAGCAGGTCGTTGAGTGTCAGCGCTGAGTTGATCAACGAAAGGTGACTGAACGCCTGGGGGTAGTTGCCGATCTGCTCGCCGGTCGCGGCGATCTCCTCGGCGTAGAGACCGAGGTGGTTGCTGAAGGTGAACATCTTTTCGAACGTGAGTCGGGCGTCGTCGAGGCGGCCGGACCGGGCCAGCGCTTCGACGTACCAGAAGGTGCACATGTTGAAGGTGCCCTCGTGGCCAGGGAGACCATCGGGGGAGTGGACCGGGTCGTACCGGTGGACCAGACTGTCGGAGACCAGTTCGCGCTCGATCGCGTTCAAGGTGGACTGCCACAGCGGGTCGCTCGGTGTGACGAAACCGACCGCCGGCATGGCGAGCAGCGCCGCGTCCAACACGTTCTCGTCGTACGCCTGCACGAAGGTGCCGCGACCGCGGTCGTACCCGCGTTCCATGACCTGGTTGTAGATCCGGTTGCGCTGTTCGGACCAGCAGGCCAGGTCCCCGGGGCGGCCGGTGCGGGTGGCCAGGCGGATGGCCCGGTCTAGCGCCACCCAGGACATCACCCGTCCGAACGTGTAGTTGCGGGGGTGGTGCCGGCTCTCCCAGATGCCGGCGTCGCGCTGATCCCAGTTGTGGCAGAGCCAGTCGACAAGCCGGACGGTGCTCTTCCACACCTGGTGCGAGACGCGGATGCCCTGCTCGTCGGCGAGATGCATGGCGTAGAGCGCCTCGCCGTGGATGTCGAGCTGGACCTGGTCGGCGGCGCCGTTGCCGATCCGCACCGGCCGCGAGCCGCGGTAGCCCTCCAGGTGATCGAGAACCTCCTCGTGCAGGTCGGAGGAGCCGTCCACCCGGTACATGATCTTCAGTGGGTCCTGGAGGTCGCCGGCCTCGCGGATCCGCTCGTCGAGCCAATCCATGTACCGGCTGACCTCCTCGGTGAAGCCGAGGCCGAGCAGCGCGTGCACCGAGAACGACGTGTCCCGTACCCAGGTGTAGCGGTAGTCCCAGTTGCGGGCTCCGCCCACCAGCTCCGGCAGCGCGGCAGTGGGCGCGGCGATCATCGCGCCGGTCGGCGCGTACGTCATGAGCTTCAGCGTGATGGCGGAGCGTTCGACCATCTCCCGCCACCGGCCGGTGTAGCGGGAGCGTTCAAGCCAGCGCCGCCAGTAGTCCCTGGTCCACTCGAACATGCCCTGGATCTCCTCCGGCGGGAAGATCCGCGGCTCGGTGCCGGCCGTCTCCAGGACCACACCGCCAGTGTCGCCCTCGTTCAGGGTGCCGTACGCGACGAGGTCGCCGCCCTCAAGGCGGACGTCGCCGTGTTCGGCGAGCAGTCGCCGCACGGGGTCGACCGGGTTGAATGTCAGTGTCGCCGACCGGCTGCGAAAGACGTAGCCGTTGCGGTGGCGCTCCAGCTGATGCTCTTCGCGGGCATAGTCGAACCGCGGCCGGCACTCCACCCGGAAGCGCATGTTGCCTCGGACCATGGTGACGATGCGGACCAGGCGGTGCGCGTCGGTGGCCCGCTCGCCGGTGACCGGCATGAAGTCCATCACCTCGGCCACGCCGTCGACGCTGATGAACCGGGTGATCAGGATGGGCGTGCCGGGAAGGTAGAGCTGCTTGGTGACGTACCGCACGTCGTGCGGCGCGATACGGAAGTAGCCACCCTTCTCCTTGTCCAGCAGCGCGGCGAAGATACTCGGCGAGTCGAAGCGCGGCGCGCAGAACCAGTCGACCGTCCCGTCACACGTCACCAGCGCGGCGGTCTGCAGGTCGCCGATGAGTCCGTGATCCTCGATCGCCGGATAGCTGTCCACGTCTCTCCCCGGTTCGGCTCCGTCCTGCGCATCGAACTTAAGGGGAGAATTGTCAAGTTAGGTGAGATTCACGTTCAGCCACCCTGTCGCGTGCCCCCAGGTGCCTCGACCGGCCGACGGGGCAGCTCGCCTACCCGACCTCGTCGAGCGAATCGCCCGTATCGCAGCCGGTCGTGCTCCTGCGCGTCTGACGCCGCGCCATGAGGGGTCAGGTTGATGTCGAGGTGGCGTTCGTCGATCAGGGTGGGCCGACGTCGCGGGAGCCGCTTCTCGGCGCTGGAGTCAGCCAGTAAAATCGATCGACGTCTGGGTCCGAGGGTGCCAGTCTGCCCCTGTGATCGACGATCTGAGGCAACGGCTGAACCTGCCACGGTTCCCGAGGAGTGCCGGCTACGACCCCCGTTGGATGATCGAGAACTGGATGGGTCCGAGCGCCCTCTGGCTGCTCGAATGGCTGTGCGGCGAGCTCGACCTCGCGCCCGGCGCCCGCGTGCTCGACCTTGGCTGTGGCAAGGCCATCACCTCGATCTTCCTGGCGAAGGAGTTCGACGTCCAGGTCGTCGCCGCCGATCTGTGGATCAAGCCCACCGAGAACTGGCGCAGGATCGACGCGGCGGGCCAGGCCAAGCGCGTCACGCCGCTGCTGGCCGAGGCGCATGACCTGCCGTTCGCCGAGGGTTACTTCGACGCCATCGTCAGCGTCGACGCCTACCACTACTTCGGCACCGACGCGCGATACCTGCCCTACCTGAGCCGTTTCCTGGCTCCCGGCGGCCGCATCGGCATCGTCGTGCCGGGGCTGACCACGGAACTCGACGACGGGCTGCCGGAGCACCTCGAGCCGTACTGGGAGCCGGATTTCTGGACCTTCCACTCGCCGGCCTGGTGGCAGCAGTTGTGGAGCCGCAGCGGCGTGGTCGACGACGTGCGTGCCGACTTCCTGGAGGACGGGTGGCGCGACTGGCTGGTCTGGAGCGAAGCCGTCCTGGAGACGACCGACAACGACACCGCCCGCAACCTCGTTCCCCGGGAAGTGCAGATGTTACGCGCCGACACCGGCCGTCACCTCGGCTTCACCCGGGTCGTCGCCCAGCGCAGCTGACAAGCTGCAGCGACACGCCATTCCAGCTCGGGCGCCACCGCGATTCGACACAGGCTCTAGCATTGCCGGCATGGCAACGCGGCTCGTTCAAATCAACATGAAGGCTCGGGACGACTCCGCGCTGGGCGGTTTCTGGGCCGAGGCGCTCGGCTGGGAAGTCTCCAGCGAAGGACCCGGCGTGACCAACCTCGAACCCGTGGGCTTCGCCTATCCCGACCCCGTTGCCGTCTGCCTCGACCTCATCGCCTCCCCAGAACCCAAAACGGTGAAGAACCGCGTGCACGTCGACCTCGCCACCACCTCGGCGGCCCATCAGGCAGAGATGGTCACGCGCCTGAAGGATCTCGGCGCGACATTCGCCGACGTAGGCCAGGGCGACGTCCCATGGACGGTCATGGCCGATCCGGAGGGCAACGAGTTCTGCGTGCTGAACTGGCACGACACGGTTCAGGACACCGGACCGATCGCCACGGTGGTGGTCGACTGCGTGGATCCGCGAGCCATGGCCCGCTTCTGGGGCGAGGCGATGGACTGGACCCTGCACAAGGTGACCGACCACAACGCGGTGCTGCGCTCCGCCAAGGGCGTCGGCCCATATCTGCAGTTCCTCCGCACACCCGACGTGAAGACCGTGTGGAACCGCGTCCACCTCGACGTCCGCCCGTACCCGGGTGACGACCTGGAAGCCGAGGCGGCCAGACTGCGGACTCTCGGTGCCACCGACATCGACCTCGACGTCCCATGGAAGGTCTTCGCAGACCCGGAAGGCAATGAGTTCTGCCTCCTCGCGCCAGGCTGATCCGAACCCTCGTCAGCCTTTCACTACGGCCCCCAGCCCGGGCTTCGCGATGCGCCCTAGTGCGCAGGTGCGTTATCGGAGTTGCTACGTCGGTCACTGTCACCAGCCTGGAGCGTTGCCCTGGGGTCGACCGTGCGTCCATGGGGATCAGGTGGTTGCCGCGTGAGAACCAGCTGCCCGAGTTCCTGGGTGCATCGGGTGAGCGCGACGTAGAGGCCGTTCCAGCCGCGCGGTTCAGCGGCGATGCCCTGGGGATCGATGAGCAGCGTCGCGTCCCATTCCAATCCCTTGGACTGGGACGCGGTAAGCACCGACACATCGCTCAGCACGGCGAGGAGTTCGGCGATACGGGCGGCGGGGGCGACGACGCCAACCGTGCCGCCGTGCCACCGTTGCCGCAGCTGTCGCACAGCTTGGGCGGCGGCGCCGGCGAGGTCGGCGGACGTGACCGTGAGCTCCCACGGGGCGATGCCGGAGGAGCGTACCGCCCGTGGCGGAGCGTTGTGGCTGCCAGCCTTCTTCAAGACCGGTTCGGTGAGGTCCATGACCTCACGCGGGGTCCGGTAGCAGATGGTCAGTTCCGCAGCGGTCCAGCGGTCTCCGAAGGCAGCCTGCACCGCTTGTGCCCAACTGGTGTGCCGGTGCGCCGCCTCCGCCTGGTCGATGTCGCCGACCGCCGTGATGGAGCGACTGGGACAGCGCCGGAGGACCATCTGCCACTGCATCTCGGACAGCTCCTGCGCCTCGTCGATGACGACGTGGCCGTACACCCAGCCGCGCTGCCGGCGAGCGCGGTCCGCGACGAACTCGCCCTGCGGTTGTGGGGCTTCGACCTCACCCAGCAGGTCGGCGAGGGCGTCGAGCAGGGGGATGTCGCTCGATGCCCACGAGGCGGGCTCGGCCGAGACAGAGGTGATCTCCTGCGGGGACAGCCGCGGGGCGAACCGGGCCAGCAGGGTGCGGTCGGCCAGCAGATCACGCAGCAGGGTTTCGGCGTCGAGGGTGGGCCACCAAGCCTCGATGAACCGGGCGATGCTGGCGTTCTCGGCGATACGACAACGAAGATCTTCGACCTCTTCGTCGGAGAGCAATCCGTCGATGTCACTACCGGTGGACGTCGTGCCGGAGTGGTGATCATGCCGCATGCTTCTGTCGACGCGGGCGAGGATGTCCTCGAAGCCCTCCTCCATCTCGTTCATCAGCGCCTCGCGCTGCTCGACGACGGCTTCGGCGAGGAGGTGGTGCAGCTGCTCGGCGAACGCCGCGCGGGCGCGATGGTACGGGCGTCCCTGCACAGCCGAGGCAACTGCCTGCGCCACAGTTGCGGCTGTGATGACGTAGGACTCGCCCTCCCAGCGCAGCGTCAGCTCACGAGGCCGGGGGAGCAGGGATGTGACGTAGTCTTCGAGCGCGGTTTGCCAGAGGGCCCTGCCCTTGATTTCGGCGACAAGTCGGCTCTCGTCGCGGCCCACCCGGATCTCGCTCAGCAGAGTGTCACAGGTCGCCGAGACGACGGCGGTCTCACCGAGCGCGGGCAGCACCTGGGCGATGTACCGGAGGAACCGCGGCGAGGGGCCGAGGACCAGGACCGCCTGGTCGGCCATCCTTCGGTGGGCGAACAGCAGGTAGGCGACGCGGTGCAGAGCTACCACGGTCTTGCCGGTGCCGGGACCGCCCTGAACGATCAGCGGGCCGGTCGCCCCGGCTCGGATGATGTCGTCCTGTTCGCGTTGCAGCGTGGAGATCGCCGTCGACATGCGGCCGGTACGCCTCTGGTCGAGGGCGGCCAGTAGGGCGCCTTCACCGACGAGTTCCGCCGTCATGGTCCCGTCCAGTGGCTCGTCGTCCACGCCGACGACGGTCGATCCCGTCGTGCGTATGTGACGGCGCCGTGCCTGACCTTGCGGGTTGACAGCCGTCGCGGTGTAGAACGGCCGAGCTGCGGGAGCGCGCCAGTCCACCAGCAGTGGCTCAGCGTCCTCGCCGTCGTCGCGGAGACCGACACGGCCCACGTGTCGCACGGTGCCATCAAGGCCGTCGAGGCGACCGAAGACCAGCCCTTCCCGTGCTCGCCGTAGCTCTTCGTGCTGCTGGCGGAGCATGCGCTGCCGGGCCTGTTCCAACGGGTCCAGGGCCTCTGACGAAAGCTCGGCCTGCAGGTGGTCGGCCAGACTGTCGCGGCGGGCCGTGGCCAAGTCGAGAAACTCCTGTTCCTCGGCGACGGCGGATCGGCGCGCGAGGCCCTCTGCGGTGGAGGCCGACGGTTCGTCCTTGGGTGTTACTTCGCTGACGCCAGCAGTGCCGTTGTTGAGAGCAGTACTCCGGCGCATTCGCAGATCCTTGTATTGGTGTTCCCCTCGGCCCGGATGAGCCGCGGCGTATTCCGGCGGCAAGTATAGAGTCGGTTTCTCCTCATCGACCAGGAACTCCTGGCGCAGAGATGGGTATCTCTATGCCTTGCACTCCGGGTTGCCTGTGGCATCACTCATTTGTTTTTCGCTTATTGACAGTGCGGTCGTTGTCTGATCTGAATGCCGCCTGTTCTGGGAGTTGGCGGAGACGCCGGCTGGATGTCTCCGCCGTAAGGCAATCTCCGGCGCTGACGGCCCGGCCGTCTGCCCGCGGCTGGCCGGTTCCCGCCGCCTGCCGCCCAGCGAATGGCAAGGTGATGCGTATGAACAGGAAGCACGTCGTCGACTGGCTCGCCGCCTACGAGCAGGTTTGGCGAACGCCGGGCACGGACGCGCTGGTCACGCTCTTCACCGAGGATGCGAGCTATCAGCAGGGCCCGTACTGGACGCCGGTCGTGGGTCTGCCGGCCATTTCCCGGATGTGGGAAGAGCAGCGCAAGGGCCCCGACGAGGTGTTCCGGATGACCAGCGAGATCGTCGCGGTCGAGGGCGACACCGCCGTGTCCCGCCAGGAGGTCCGCTACGGCGACCCGGTCGACCAGGAGTACCGCGACCTGTGGATCATGCGCTTCGCCGACGACGGCCGTTGTCGGTCGTTCGAGGAGTGGCCGTTCTGGCCGGGACAGCAGCCGGCCAACCCTCCGAAGGGATCGTGATCCGGGGAACTGGCCACGCGAACGCTCTGACCAACCGCTGCGCGCCCGACCGGCCGGCCGGACACCAGAGCTGGCGGTGGGCCACCCGGGGGACAGGCGGCACCACCGCGTCACGCGCGGAGGGAGTCACCCCGGCGGCCTTCGGATGAAGACCGAGGCGCCGACCGGGACAGTTCAGGGCCCTCGCGGTACGGATCGCGAGCGGATGAGGGTCGTGCGGCGAGCCCGACCAGTCGTATCGTGAGACGTGGACACGACGATCCGTCGTCTTCGATGAGACGCCATCCGCGTTCGAGGAGGACATCATGATTGGTCTGGCGACCGTCGGTGCGATCGTGGGTGTCCTGCTCGTCGGGGTCGTGGTCCTGGTGAGACGGCCGGCTGACGCTCGGGGGGTCCTCCGATGGTCGGCCCTGGCGATCACCGTGCTGGTGGTCGCCGTGCTGACTCCCTTGACCGTGGACGACTCCGGGATTGCGGCCAGCTACCTGCTCGGGGTGCCCGTGGCCGCCGCGGCGCTGCCGGTTCTCGCCCAGCGGGTCGGTCGGCTGGCCCGGGTCGCCGACCTGATGGCCGCGCTGGTCATCACCGTATGGGGGCTGCTGCTCGGGCTGGGCATCGGCGGCGCGTTCCTGCCGGCGGTGGTACTCCTCGTCGCCAGCGCCGCGGCCACCGGGGCGCCGCGAGCGTCCGCCACCACGCGGCTCTGACCGGCGTCAGCCAGCAACCCCGACATCTTCCGGTGCGCCGAAAAGGCGTTCGACCCGAAGCGCGCGAGGTTGGCGACCGTTCGGCAGATCGTCGAGTCGCACCGCGGGCACGCGACGAGACGTCAGTTGGTGATCACCGGCCAGGCGTAGGCGAGCACGGCACAGGCGGCACCCAGAAGCGCGAGTGAGACACCCCGAGTACGCAGTGGCAGGGCGGCGAGCACGATCAGGATGACGGCGATGATGTAGAGAAGTGCCTGGACCGACATGAGGTTCTCCTCGATCAGGGGATTGATGGCGTCTGAGCGTCAACTGCGCGGATCCTGCTGTAGTGCTGTGATCAACCGGCCGGGATTGAAGATGAGTTTGCGTCGATCGTGATGATCAGACGGCGGGAGCGTACCCACGGAACCGGTCAGCTGAAACGCCTCGGATCGACGACGCCACCAGGTGCCGCACCTGGTTTTCGGCGGCATCGGCGTCCATGCCCGCCCCATAGCTGATGGCGGCGGCCGTATGCCGACCAGCGCTCACGACAGCCGGGCGCGGGCAGCCTGATCCGAGGCGGCGACCCGAACGGCTGTGGGCGTGAATGCAGGATAGGCGTGGCGCCGTTCGGCTGCACCGCGTGGTGTCACTGCGCGAACGTCGGTTCGGCGGGCCGGGCCGTGAAGAAGCGGACGATGTCTTCCGCCGCGGTGGGGGACAACATCATCGCCTGGACCCGTACGGACATTTCAGCGATCGGGTGGATCCTGGTGAACATGGCCTCCTCGTACGCCCGGATTGCCGAGTCCGGGTCGGCGGGGTCGGCGGCGAGTTGGCTGGCGAGTTCGGCGGCGTCGAGCATGGCCTGGTTGGCGCCCTCGCCGACCGGCGGCATGAGGTGCGCGGCGTCGCCAATGAGGGTGATGCCCGGTCGGCTGGGCCAGCGGGTACCGGTGGGCATCGCTTCGATCAGGCGCGGCGTCGGCGCGCTGTCGCCCGCCTCGATGAGTGCGGTGAGGCGGGGGTCCCAACCATCGAACATGTCCAGCAGGGCGCGCCTACTGCGGTATGTGTCGATGGGGCGGCCGTCCGCGCGCAGCGAGATCCCGACACGTAGGCTCCCGTCGCCGAGGCGTTGCGCTGCCAGGATCTGGTTCACGCCGACGCACCACAGGTTCCCGGGGCCGACCAGCTCGGCGAGATCGGGATGGCGCCGGTCGACGTCTCCGATGTTCAGCTCCACGAGGGTGGCCACGTAGGACAGTGGAGCGTCGGTCAACAGCGGCCGGACGGCTGAGCGCGCGCCGTCCGCGCCGACGAGGATGTCGCAGCCGGTCCGGTGGCCGCCGTGGAACGTCAGTTCCCAGCCCCCGTCGGGTCGCGGGGTTGCCGCGACAAGCCGGTGCCCCCAGACAACCGTGTCGCCGGGGAGGGAATCGAGCAGCAGATCGCGCAGTGCGCCCCGGTCGATCTCGGGACGTCCGGAGAATGACAGTGGTTGCGGCTCGTGGTGTACCAGGGTCCGTCCGGTGGGGTCGAGGATGCGATGTTCCTCGCCCTCGGGCCGCGCCTCCGACTGGAACCGATCGGCGAGTCCCGCCTCGGCCAGGGCGTGTTGCCCGGACTCCGGGTGCAGGTCGAGCGCGCCGCCCTGTGGCCGCGCGGATCGGTCTGCCTCGCGCTCGTACACCACCGCGTCGATACCGTGCCGATGCAGGATTCGTGCCAGCGTCAGTCCGCCAAGGCCGCCACCAGCGATCGCAATTCGCATTCTCACTCCGTTACCGTACACTGTATCTGTGTATACACCGTACGGTAGCGAGACGTTGCCTGTTTGGGAACGGCCCGAGCCCCAGCCGCGGGCGGCGCCGGTGCCGTTGAGCCGCGAGAAGATCGCCGCTACGGCGATCCGGCTCGCCGACGCGCACGGCCTCGACGGCCTGTCGGTTCGCAGGATCGCCAAAGAACTCGGTGTCGGTCCGATGCGGCTCTACGACTACGTGCTCAACAGATCCGAACTGCTCGATCTGATGGTCGACGTCGTCTATGCCCGGATCGCCGAGGCCGGCCAGCGTTCCGAGTGGCGTGCCCGGGTGCTGGCCGTCGCCCACGCGACCCGCGATGCGGCCCTTGACCATGAGTGGTTCTCCGACCTGCTCGGCGGAAGGCCACATCTGGGACCCCACGCGCTCGCCGTGGGCGAAGCGACCGCGGCGGCGCTGAGCCAGGCCCCCGGCGTGCGCGGCATCGACGATCTCCAGCGGGCCTTGGGCGCCCTCAACGCCTTCATCATCGGAGCGGTCCGCAGAGAGGTCACCGAGCGACGCACCACCCGCTCCACCGGCACCGATGAGGCCGCCTTCCAGGCCAGCCTCGGCCCCTACCTCACACGCATGTTGAAAACCGGCAGGTACCCCACCGTCGCCCGGCTCGTCATCGACGGCGCCCACCTCAACGCCGAGGAAACGTTCGACCACAACCTGACCACCGTCCTGGACGGCATCACCAGCCGACCCCGCACGTGACCGCACCACCGGCGGTGACCGAGGACGACCACCGCCGCGCCGCGCGGCGTCAGAGCCGGGAGGTGAAGGTGGCCAGGAAGCGGTGCGGGGTGACCACGCCGGCGTTGTCGAAGCAGATCACGTCGACGTTGGCGTCGGCGTTGACGGTGTACGTCCAGGGCTGGGTGAGGTGGCAGTAGTTGCTGCCGGCGCCCTGCGCCACCACCTGGGCGTGCGTCTCCCTGATGCCGATCTGCGGGAAGGTCGCGAGATAGCGGCCGGCGGGCGCCAGCGGTGCCACCGAGTTCGCACCGACACCGAGCATCGAGTTGTCGTTGGTCGGCCCGCCGACGGCGGTGCCCAGGTAACCGAAGTAGGACGGCGGGCCGAGGGATCCGATCACCGGCCGCCGGCGGTGGTACGAGAGGGCGAAGTCGGTGTTGATGAACGCGCCGGCCTGGTCGTAGCAGAAGACGTACACCTGCACGTCGGTGCCGACCGCGCTCCAGGAGTAGACCTTGCACCGGCGGGGACCGGCGTTCGGCTGCACCGCTGTCACCTGCACGTTGCCGGCGAGCAGCCCGGCCAGCCCTACCCCGGGCAGCCGCACCAGGTACTGCCCGACGCCCAGCGGCCCGACCGCGTTCGCCACGCCCGTCGAGTTGTACGACTGCACCACCGCGCCGCCGCCCCACTGCGTGTACGCGTGGGAGGTGCCGGCGGGCAGCACGCCCGAGCTGGTCGTCCAGAGCACGGTGAACGGGGTGTCCTCGCGCGTACCGCCGGGCTTGTGGCACTGCACGTCGACGATCTCGTCGGCGCCGGACTGGAACCAGCGAACCACCTCGCAGTAGTGCCCGGTGCGGTTCACCGGGGTCACGTGCGGCACGCCCCGCGAGCTGGAGCCCACCTGTGGGAAACGGACCTGGAACCGGCCGGGCGCGAGCCTGATGCCGTCGGCCCAGGCGGCCGGGAACGCGGTCTTCCAGCTACCCCACTGCCGGCTGGTGTCCAGCACGGTCCAGACCGCCACGGTGGGGTCCTTGACATAGGCGAACCCCCAGCGGTCGGCGGTGACCGCCGCGGCCGGTGCCGGTGGCGCGAGTGCGCTGGCCGCCAGGACGGCGGCCAGCGCCGCGGTGACGAACGATCGGAGACGCATGTGTTCCTCCAGTCGACGGGAACATGTCGGGAAGGAGTGTGCACGTGGTGATGTCATGGTCACAGTCGGCTACCGTGCGCTCCGTTGTCGGGTGTCCGCCACCGCCTCCGGGACCGAACAGCGGAGCGCATCGAGGCCGGCGTTCGCGATGGCGCCGCACGCCGGTGTCGCTGCCCGTCGGCCGGGCGGCCGCTCGCCGGTGTCGCTGCCCGTCGGCCGGGCGGCCGCTCGCCGGTGAGTCGCGAGCGGCGCCCGTTCCCTGTCCTCTGATGACGTGGTCAGATGCCGCTCAGCAGCGGCCGAGGTCCTCCCACTGCTGGGTCCAGCCCGGCTCGGACCCCTGCGTCCAGTACCGCGCCCGCCACAGGTGCTTGCCGTCACCCGACGCGGGACCGTTCGGGTCGCCGTACCTGCTCTTCTCGTGCTTCACCGTCTGGCCAGCGGTGTAGGCCGTGCCGAAGGCCCACTCCGGCGCGGTCGAACAGTTGGCGGCCGGCGGCGGCGTGGTGGGCGGGTTTGTCGGCGGCGTGGTCGGTGGGTTCGTCGGGGTCGAGCAGCCACCCGTCGTGGCGACCGTGTCCGCGAACGTGCTGCCCGCCGACCGGTACGCCGCCGTCTTCGACGTCACCTGCGCCGGGGTCAGCGCCTGGTTCTTCGCGAACAACACCCAGTCGACCTGTTGGATGTAGGTGCTCAACCCTCCCGTGTGGGCCGCCGTGTCGATGAACCAGAGGTTCCAGTTGATCGTCATCGTCTGCCGGGGGTAGAACTTGCCGGAGTGGTCGCCCACCTGCACGCCGTCGATGTAGTAGATGACATGGCCGTTCGCCACCGTCGCCACCAGGTCGTGCCAGCCGTTGAGGCTGCTGCGCTGCTCCGAGTGCACGTTGTCCGCGTACCAGGGTTCGTTGCGGTACGTGTACCAGGTGGTCTGGTAGTTGATCGGGCCGGTCTCGCCCCACCCGCCGTTGGGTAGGTACTCGGAGATGTCCAGTTCGCTGTAGGTTGGGTCGAGGTCGCCGTTCAAGGGGCTGATCGTGAAGAACGTCTCGTTGATGTGGTCGCCGTCGTTCCCGCTGGTCGGGGTGTCGGTGAAGCGCACCCGGCTGGCGTACGTGCCCTCGAGGTAGCGCTTCTGGGTGCTGTAGAGCTCCGCCTGGTTGGTGCCGGCGCCGGTGCCGTCGGTCGAGGCGGTGAGCTGCATGACCTTCTGGCCGCTGACGGTCGGGAAGGTGATGCTGTTCGGGGACCAGGTCGCCCCGGGTACGCCGGGGCCGCCCGAGTAGCTGCGCGGGGTCCAGCCGTGCGCGGTCAGGGAGCTGTCGCTCGACGAGGTGTAGGAGAAGTCGTCGAACAGGTAGCCGCATTCGGCGGCGGCGGCACTTGGTGCGCTGCTGAAGACAGCCAGCGTGCCGAGTAGGGCTGCTACTCCCGCGAACCCTATCGATTTACGTCTGTCGATGGACATGAGCCGGGTCCTCCGTTACGTGAGGATGAAAAGGGACCTACTTGACCGCGCCGGCGGTCATACCGGCGCGGATGTGCCGTTGGAACGCGACGTAGGCGATGAGCACCGGCAGCATGGCGATGGTCAAGCCGGCGAACAGACCGCTCCAGTCGCTGCGGTACCCCTGGCTGACCGACAGGGCGGCCAGACCCTGCGCCAGGACGTACCGGTCCGGGTCGGGATTGAGAACCAGTGGCAGCAGGTACTGGTTCCAGAGCCCGAGGAAATTGAAGATGCCGACGGCCACCAGGCCCGGCCGGGCCATCGGCAGCATCACGCGGAAGAAGACCCCGTTGTGCGAACAACCGTCGATGAACGCCGCCTCCGCCACCTCACCGGGCAGCGTGCGGAAGAACGCGTGCAGGAAGAAAACCGTGAAGGGTACGGCGTACGCCGCATAGACCAGGATCAGACCGGGGTACGTGCCCAGCAGTCCCAACTGCTGGACGACGAAGAAGAGCGGCACCAACGCCAGGAACACCGGGAAGAACATCGCCGCGACGAAGGTGTAGTAGATGAGCCGGTTGCCGCGGAACTCGTAGCGCGCCAGGGCGTAGGCGACCAGCGAGCCCAACAGCATGGTCAGCAGCAGCGCGCCGCCCACCACGATGACGCTGTTGAGGAAGTAGCGGCCGATGCTGGCCTCGGTCCACGCACGCGACCAGTTGTCGAACTGCGGCGAGGCCGGCAGGGACCACGGCTCGTTGAGGATCTCGTTGTCGGTCTTGAAGGAACTGACCACCGCCCAGAGCAGCGGGAGCGCGGTGACGACCGCCCAGGCCAGCATGGCGACGTGCATCGGAAAGGCGGCTGCGGAGCGTGGGGCGCGACGTGCAGGGGCGGGCCGGGCCGAAACAGCCGTTCGTTCACGTGTCACGGTCATGCGGATCCTCCCTCGGCATGCCCTCCTGGCCCTTGCTGCGCCGCGGTGCAGTCGGTCATGCCAGCTCCAGCCGTTCCTTGCGGCCTGACCGCAGCGCGAGCACGGCCAGGGTCAGGGTGGCAAAGAACAGGGCGACACCCATGGCCGAGGCGTAGCCGAACTTCCCGTACTGGAAGGCGTTGCGGTAGAGCGACAGCCCGATCACCTCGGTCGCGCCGTCCGGCCCACCGGGGCCGACCGTCATCACCTGAACGACGGCGAAGGCGTCCAGTGCCGCTATGCCGAGATACACGAACGCGACGTGCACGTTTTCTCGAACCAGCGGGAACGTCACCGTGCGGAAGGTCGCCCAGCCGCCCGCTCCGTCGAGCAGCGCCGCCTCGAACAGCTCGCGCGGAATGCTGTCGATCGCCGCGCTGAACAGCACCACGTAGAAGCCCACCGACGACCAGACCAGTACCGCCATCACCGCGATCAGCGCCAGGGACGGCGACGCGAGCCAACTGCGGGTCAACCCGTCCAGGCCGAGCGACCGCAGCGCCCCGTTCAGCAACCCGGTGTTCGGGTTGTAGACGAACCCCCAGAGCACCGCGATGACCACGAGGGACAACAACTGCGGAAAGAAATAGACGATCTGGTACGCACCCGAGCCGGCGATCCCCCGTCTTCCCCCACGGCCGCCGAGGTGCATCATGCTCGCCAGGAAAAGCCCGATACCGATGGTCACCAGTGGCACCACGACCAGCATCACCGCGTTGTTACGGACCGCGTGCAGGAACAGGGAGTCATTGCCGAGGCGGACATAATTGCCCGCCCCGACGAAGTGCGCCTCGCCGGCAACGCCGGTCCAGTCGGTCAGCGACAGGTAGAAGGCCTGCGCGTACGGCGACAGCACGAAGACCGCGTGCAGCACCAGCGCGGGCACCAGCGCGCCGGCCAGGAACCGCCACCGACCGTGTCTCATCAGCGGGTGTACTTCTTCACCGTGGAGTCCTTGGCCAGCGCGTCGGCCGCCTTCTGGATCCGTTCCGACCACTGCGCGGCGGTGATGCGCCTGTTCACCAGTTCACCGGTGGCGTCGTCGACGGCCTTGGCCAGCGGGGCGTACCAGGTACGGAACCGGTAGGTGAAGGTCTCCGTCCCGGCCGCCTGGACCGCGTCGCGGACCGAGCCGAGGCCGCTGCTCAGCGTGAGACCGTCGGTCGCTCCGGCCACGGCGGGCAGCGTGCCAGCGGTCTGGGCGAATGCCTTCGCCGACTGCTTGGAGAACAGGATCCGTAGGTACTCCATGCCGCCGGCGGGGTTCTTGGCCTTCGCCGGTACCAGGAACGATTCGCTGCTGGCCGCCTGCAGCGCGGTGTGCTTCAGTGTGTCCGCCGAGGTCCGCGACGGCACCGGGCCCATCACCATGTCGAAGTTCGGTGCGGTCACGCCCTTCTGCTCGCTCTCCAGCCACGAGCCGCACGGGATGAACGCGGCCTTGCCCTGCGACCAGGCGGCCTGCGCCTCGGTGTGGGACAGCGCCTCGGAGCCGGACATGATGTAGCCCTTGCCGGCCAGTTCCGCGAACGCCTCGGCCGCGCCGAGCAGGCCCGGCGCCTTCCACGCGTTCGGCTCAAGGTTGTCCACGGCTTTGACCAGCGTGGGTCCGCCGGTCTTGGCGGCCATGCCGAGCAGCGGATCGTTGATGTACTCCGGGTACTTGCCCTGGTACGTCCAGGGCGCGATACCGGCGGCCTTGATGGTCGCGCAGAGCGCGAGCATCTCGTCCCAGCTCTTCGGGTAGGTCCAGCCCTTCCCGGCGAAGAGCGGCCTCGAATACCAGAGACCCCAGACGGTGTAGGTGAAGTTGAGCGTCAGCGGCACCGTGTCGAAGGTGCCGTCGTCGACCACGCCGGGCAGCAGCGTGTCACGCACCGTCCTGCCCGGGTCGTCGTAGGCGGGGGCGTCGAGCAGCTGGCTCAGATCGCTGACCTGCCTGGCCGAGACCAGCGTGGCGATGTCGAGGCGGCTGGCACCGGTGTTGTCCACGACGTCCGGCGGAGTGTTCGCGACGAACCGGGGCTGCAGTGCCTCCCCGATCTTCTGGATGCCCTGATGGTCGATCTTCGCGCCCGCGTACCTCTGGGCGTAGAGCGTCTCGGCCTGCCTGGCGTACTCGTCGCCGTACCCGCCCTTGAAGATCACGACCTCGAGCGGTGCGTCCGCCTTGACGCCCAACGGGTTGTCGGCGCTCTTGGCGCCGGTGTTGCCGGCGGCCGGATCCTGGTCGTCGTCACCACCGGTCACGCAGGCGCTCAGCAGGGGTAGCGCGACACCGGCGGTCGCTGCCGCGCGCAGCACAGTTCGTCTCGTGGGATACGGTCCGGACAGGGGTGAAGGGTTCATCAGCTGGGCCTTTTCCCTATGCGGTGCGCCGGATGCGCCCGGCGTACCGCGCTTCGATGTGTTTGTTGTGCTCCCGCCCGCCCGGCACGTTGTCGGACAGGTAGACCGGCGGGGTGATGTCGAGCGCCAGCAGCCGAGCCACCACCTCGGTGACGATCTGCTGGGCCAGCAGTGCCGCGGTGATCGAGGAGACGGCCCCGACCGCGCCGTCGCCGTAGTCGAGGGACGCGTCGCCGTACGGGGCGCCGTTGTCGAGCACGACGTCGGCGAGGTCGGCGAGCTTGAGCCCGCTGTCGTGCCGCGATTCGACCCGGGCGGAGTGCTCCATCGAGGTGATCGCGATCAGCGCGTGTCCGCGCTGTTTCACCAGGTGTGCCATCTCCACCACGGCGCCGTTGACGCCGGAGTTGGAGGCGATGACGAACGCGTCGTCGGGCTTGATCGGGGCGAGTGCGTAGAGGCGGTGCGCGATGCCGGGCGTGCGCTCGAGCTGCGGGTCGCTGAGCACGCTCGTCGGCTCGCCGCCGTACAGGACGATGTCGCGTAAGGCGATCTTGTTGGTCGGTACGAGGCCACCGGCCCGACCGGCGATCTCCATGGCGAGCGCCTCGGAGTGTCCGCAGCCGAACGCCTGGATCACCCCACCGGCCTGTAGCGTCGCGGTCAGCAGATCAGCGGCCCGCGCCACCCGGTCGCCCTGGGTGGTGCTGACGCGTTCGATGGCCTTGGTGATGACCTCGACGTAATCCGCGCTTGTGATCGTCACAGCGGCTTTTCCCTCCGTGCTCGCTTGCGGTTCGCATTGGTGTCCGGCATCCGGTGTGCGTCGACGGCCCGCACGGTGAGTTCGAGCGCCTCGGCGGTCCGTTCGTAGGTGCGCTGTGCGACGGCGACGTAGATGAGGTCGAGGATCAGAAGCTGCGAGTGCAGCGCGGAGAGGGCCGCGAGCCGGAACGTGGTCTCGTGCACCGAGGTGGTGAAGACGACGTCGGCGACCTCGGCCAGCGGTGAGCGGGCGAACGAGGTGACCGCCACGGTCAGGGCACCATGATCGGCGGCCTCGGCGAGCATTTCGATCGCCTCACGGGTCCGGCCGGAGTGCGACAGGCTGATCGCGACGTCGCCCGGCCCGAGCAGCGCGGCGTTGGTGAGGGCGGTGTGCGTGTCGGCGCGGTACCGCACCGGGATGCGGATGCGTTCGAGCCGGAACGCCATTTCACTGCCCGCGGTGCCGCTGCTGCCCAGCCCGAAGATCTCCACCCGACCGGCGGCGGCGATCGCGGCCGCCACCCGTTCGACCGCGGAGGTGTCCAGGCCGGACGCGGTCGCTTGGATGGCCCGGGTGTCCGCGGCGGTGATCACGTCGAGGACGCTGCCGATCGGATCCTCCGGCGCGATGTCCCCGGAGATGTCGGTCTCCCAGCGTGCCTGCTCGGCCCGCCCGGTCTCGGTCGCGACGGCCACGCGTAGGTTGGCGTACCCCTTGAAGCCGAGTGCCCGGCTGAAGCGGGTGACCGTCGCGGTGGAGGTCCCGGATCGTTCGGCCAGGTCGACGATGCTGGCATGCGCCGCCGTCTCCGGATCGCCGAGGATGGCCTCGGCGATCTTCGCCAGGGCCTCCGGCATGTTCGGCCCCTCCATGCGGAGCCGCACCAGCAGCCCGCCACTCTCACCCGTCACTAGTGATCGTCCTTTTCATCGAGTAGCTATGAAGATGAAAATTACGACCACATCAATGTCTAGTCAACAGGAAATTTCTATGCTTCGATCTGCCGCATGGTGCTGGTACTGGGTGTTGACGCCGGCGGCACGGCGTCCCGGGCGGTCGTGGCGACCCGGGACGGCACCGTGGTGGGCCGCGGCTCCGCAGGCCCGGGCAACCCGACGGCGTCGGGGCCGGCCGCCGCTCACTCCATCGGCGTGGCAGTGCGCGACGCCCTGGGAAAGCACGACCCGGCGGCCGTGGTCAGCGGCGTCGCAGGCATCGCCGGCGCGGGCATCATGGCGGACCCCGAAATCGCGACGGCCTTTACGAATCAGTGGGCGCTACGTGGCCTGACCTGCCCGGTCACCGTGGTCGGAGACGCGGTGACGGCCTTCGCGGCAGGCACACCGGCACCCTCGGGAGCGGTGCTCATCGCCGGCACCGGCGCGGTCGCCGCCCGCATCGACGATTGGCGCGTCAGCCGCACCGCCGACGGCCTCGGCTGGCTGCTGGGCGACGAGGGTTCGGGGATGTGGCTGGGCCTGCAGGCGGTGCGCTCGATCGCCCGGGCCTGGTCCGGACCCACCGTGGATCCAGGGCTGGCGGCCATCATCGCGGCGCAGGCCGGCGTGACCAGCTGCGACGAACTCGTGCGCTGGGCCGGCCGTCAGCAGCCGGCGGCGTTCGCCGCGCTGGCACCCCTGGTGTGCGCGTGCGCCACGGCCGGCGACGCCCTCGCCGAGCGTCTGACCGCCGAGGCCGCCGCTCGACTGGTCGCCACTCTCGGCGAGTTGGGCCCGCCGGACGGCCCCGTCGTGCTCGCCGGCAGCTTGCTGACCAAGACCACGTCGGTGCGAACGGCGGTGCTGGCCAGCCTCGGCGGCCCGGTTGCGACCGCCGGGGACCCGGCGGTCGGAGCCGCCTGGCTCGCACTGCGCCAGATCACCGACCAGGAGGAGGCGGTGCGCCTGCACCACCGCATGCTTCGGCTCGATCGTGAACCGTCCCTGGCCGGTCGTTGACCAGGACCGCAGCGGTCCGGGCAGCCGGCGGGACCGACAGCGCGTTCACTGACGGGTCTCCTTTACCCTCGGGACCGGCGTACCGTCGTCGCACCGCGCCTTGATCTCGCTCCGGTTGCCCGCGGACAGCAGCATCACCTGGACCTCCTTGGCAGGCCCCGAGCGGTAATCCTTGATGCTGTAGCCCGGGGCGGGATCGACGCTGACGACGCGAGCCTGATCGACGGTGCAGAGCACAGTCACCACGCCACCGAGTGCCTGAAGGCGTGTACCTGCCGTCGCGGAGGTCGGCGTCGGTGCGGCGCCGGACGGCCCCGCCGGCCGCCCGGCGCTGGGTCGGGATGGCAGGGCCGGGGCTGGCCGGGGAACGGCCCCGGCGGTGGGTCCGG
>NZ_JAEVHM010000290.1 GCF_016802865.1 Micromonospora parastrephiae
GACCCGCCGACGCGGGGCGCGGGCACCCGTCGGGCCGGCGTGGCACGGTCGGCCGGCCGGTCGTCGGCGCGCACACCGGCCGGGACGGGCTGGGACGGTCAGGGGTGACGGGGGACATCCGCTCTACTCTGGCACGTCGCGCGGGCGGGAGCAGTCCGTTAACCCGCCCCGAAGGGCGGCGAGTTGACCGAACCTCGGTCCGGGACGCCCGCTCCGGTCTAGCCTCGGCCCAGAGGGGGCGCGCGTCGCCGTCACCCGGATCGGGCACCGGTCACGGTCCGGGGCGGTCGCCGCCCACGAGCGCCCGGAGGAAGCTGTGACGACCGCATACCCGCCGCCCCCAGCTCGGGGACGGGACCGGACGACGCTCTGGGGCGTGCTGGGCATCGTGGTGGGCCTGATCTGCTGCGGCATCCTCGGCATCGTCTTCGGCTATCTGTCCATCCGGGACGCCCGGCGCTACGGCCAGTCGCCGGTGCTCGGATACCTCGCCATCGTGTTCGGCGTGATCAACATCATCGGCGGCGCGATCCTGCGTCTCACCGGCAACTACCCGTTCTGGAACAACGACTGAGCGGGTCGGGGCGCGTACGCCGGAGGGGGTCGACCGCTTCCGGTCGACCCCCTCCGATGCTGCCTGGCCGGCTCAGTTGCCGGACATGATCTCCCGCATCAGCTTCGCGGTCTCGGTCGGCGTCTTGCCGACCTTGACCCCGACGGCCTCCAGCGCCGCCTGCTTCGCCTCGGCGGTGCCGGCCGAGCCGGAGATGATCGCCCCGGCGTGACCCATGGTCTTGCCGGGGGGCGCGGTGAAGCCGGCGATGTAGCCGACCACCGGCTTGGTGACGTTGGCCTTGATGAACTCGGCGGCCCGCTCCTCGGCGTCGCCGCCGATCTCACCGATCATGACGATCGCGTCGGTCTCCGGGTCCGCCTCGAAGGCGGCCAGCGCGTCGATGTGGGTGGTGCCGATGATCGGGTCACCGCCGATGCCGACGCAGGTGGAGAAGCCGATGTCCCGCAGCTCGTACATCATCTGGTAGGTCAGCGTGCCGCTCTTGCTGACCAGGCCGATCCGGCCGGCGCCGGTGATGTCGGCCGGGATGATGCCGGCGTTGGACGCGCCCGGCGAGGCGATGCCCGGGCAGTTCGGCCCGATGATCCGGGTCCGCTCGCCCTGCGCCAGGTTGTACGCCCAGAACGCGGCGGTGTCGTGCACCGGCACGCCCTCGGTGATCACCACGGCCAGCGGGATCGCGGCGTCGATCGCCTCGACCACGGCGGCCTTGGTGAACTGCGGCGGCACGAAGATGACAGTGACGTCGGCTCCGGTCTCGGCCATGGCGTCCGCCACGGACGCGAAGACCGGCAGCTCGGTGCCGTCGAAGTCGACAGTCTGGCCCGCCTTGCGCGGGTTGACGCCGCCCACCACGTTGGTGCCCGCGGCGAGCATCCGCCGGGTGTGCTTGGAGCCCTCGGAACCGGTCATCCCCTGGACGATGACCTTCGAGTCCTTGGTCAGCCAGATAGCCATGATCAGACCCCCGCAGCTGCCAGCTCGGCGGCCCGCTCGGCCGCGCCGTCCATGGTGTCCACCCGCTGCACGAGCGGGTTGTTCGCGCCGTCCAGGATCGCCCGGCCGGCTTCGGCGTTGTTGCCGTCGAGCCGGACGACGAGCGGCTTGGTGACCTGCTCGCCGCGCTGCTCCAGCAGGGCCAGCGCCTGGATGATGCCGTTGGCGACCTCGTCGCAGGCGGTGATGCCGCCGAAGACGTTGACGAAGACGCTCTTCACGGCCGGGTCGGAGAGCACGATCTCCAGCCCGTTCGCCATCACCGCGGCGCTCGCGCCGCCGCCGATGTCGAGGAAGTTGGCCGGCTTGACGTTGCCGTGCCGCTCACCGGCGTACGCGACCACGTCGAGGGTCGACATGACCAGGCCCGCGCCGTTGCCGATGATGCCGACCTCGCCGTCGAGCTTGACGTAGTTGAGGTCCTTCTCCTTGGCGGCCTGCTCCAGCGGGTCCACGGAGGCCTGGTCGACCAGGGCTTCGTGGTCCGGGTGCCGGAACGCGGCGTTCTCGTCCAAGGTGATCTTGGCGTCGAGCAGCAGCATCCGCCCGTCGCCGTTCTTCGCGAGGGGGTTCACCTCGACCAGGGTGGCGTCCTCGGCGACGAACGCCTGCCACAGGCCGACGGCCACCTCGACGACCTGGTCGGCGACCTCGGCCGGGAAGCCGGCGGCGGAAACGATCTCCCGTGCCTTGGCCTCGTCGACGCCGGTGTTCGCGTCGATCGGTGCCTTGACCACACGGTCCGGGGTCTCGGCGGCGACCTGCTCGATGTCCATACCGCCGGCCACGCTGGCGATGCAGAGGAAGGTGCGGTTCGCCCGATCGAGCAGGTACGAGAAGTAGTACTCCTCGGCCACGTCCGCCGTCACCGTGATCATGACCTTGTGGACGGTGTGACCCTTGATGTCCATGCCGAGGATGTCGGTGGCCCTGGCCACCGCCTCATCCGGGCCCTCGGCCAGCTTGACGCCGCCTGCCTTGCCTCGGCCGCCGACCTTCACCTGCGCCTTGACGACCACTCGACCGCCGAGGCGTTCGGCGATCGCGCGGGCCTCCTGGGGGGTAGTGGCGACGCCGCCGGCCAGCACGGGCAAGCCGTGCCGCTCGAACAGGTCCCGCCCCTGGTACTCGTACAGGTCCACGATTGCGCGTCCCGTCCCGTCTCCGCGGCGCGCCGTCGCGCCGCCACCAGCGTTCAGAAAACAGTTTGACGCCTGTCATCACTTGACACAGGCCGTTGGCCGCAGCCTAGCGAGGTGGGCACCGCCGGCAACCGAGCGGGTGCACGGTGTGCGGTAATGCACAACCCGGCAGCACGCGGGGCCGGTTTCGGTCCCGGCGCGTGCGGCGTCAACCGTCCGGGCGATGTTGTCGGGGGTGCGTAACCCGGCCGTCGGGGCGTCGTTGAGTCAGGTGTCGGAGCGCTGATCAGCGCGATGACGGGAGACGGCCGATGCCCTGTCGGTCGAGGGGTGGCGGCGGGGCATCGTGCATAGAGGGGCCGGACGTGTGAGGGGTGCGTCCGGCCCCTCCCCCGTGCCCGGACCCGTCCGACGACCCGCGCCGGTACGTGTCAGGCGACCGGCTGCGCCACGTTCTGCCGGACCCACTCGACGATCGCCTGGGTGGTGGCCCCCGGCGTGAAGATCTTGGCGACGCCCAGCTTCTCCAGCTCGGGGATGTCGCCGTTGGGGATGATGCCGCCGCCGAACACGACGATGTCCCGGGCATCCCGCTCGCCGAGCAACTCCAGGACGCGACGGAAGAGCGTCATGTGCGCACCGGACAGCACCGAGAGGCCGACCGCGTCGGCGTCCTCCTGGATGGCCGTCTCCACGATCTGCTCCGGAGTCTGGTGCAGGCCGGTGTAGACGACCTCCATCCCCGCGTCACGCAGGGCCCGCGCGACGACCTTGGCGCCACGGTCGTGGCCGTCCAGGCCTGGCTTGGCGACGACGACCCGAATACGAGAGCTCATCAGCGCACACCTTTCACCGGCTCCACGGCCTTTACCTGAACGAACGGTAACCCGGCCGGCCGGGTCCGGGAAATCCGGGCCGGAAAACCCACTGGGCACGGCTGACGTCGGACGGCACCCGACGGGCCTCGCCGTCAAGCCGGACGACTCCGCCGGACCGGTCACGGTCGGCGACGAACGGGTAGTAACGAGGGCACCGTTCGACGTCACGATGCGTGACAATCAGGGACGCAAGCGGACAGATCGACACGCCAATTCTGCGCTCTGGCTTGTGACTCGCCTGGTGGTTGGCTAACGTGTCCACGGTTGTCATCAGGTCCATGGACGGGTGACGACGCGGTCAGCGGACGTTCACTGGAGCTTCACGAACGTCCACCGGCCGCCTCGGAACCCCGACAACGGAGGGTGTGCGTGCGCCAGCGCCTGTCGTCTGAGCCCGATCGATATCGCGGTCGCCGCCGCGTGCCCACCCCACCCCGCAGCCGTTACGCCGCGGTCGTCACCACGGCGTTCGTCGGAGCCGGCATCGTCGCGCTCGGCGCGAGCGCCCTGCCGGACGCCAAGGACGTCAGCCCGACGGTCCTCGACGAGCTCAAGCAGGCGTCGGTCACCAGCCAGGACGCCGCGGCCCGTGCGGACAACGCCGACCGCGCCTCCCGGGACAGCCGCCCCAAGGACAGCGCCGAGCCCGAGGTCTGGCTGCTGCCGCTGCAGGGTTACGACTTCAACTCCCCGTACGGGCTCCGCTGGGGCAAGATGCACACCGGCGTCGACCTGGTCGTCCCCGAGGGCACGCCGTACGTGGCGGTCCACGACGGCGTGGTCACCAAGGCCGGCTGGTTCGGCGGGTACGGCAACGCGGTGATCGTCCAGCACGCCGACGGCAGTGAGGCGATCTACGGCCACTCCTCCGCGGTCAGCGTCAAGGAGGGGCAGCAGGTCAAGGCGGGCGACCAGCTCGGCCTGGTGGGTCAGACCGGCCACGCCTACGGCGTTCACCTGCACCTTGAGATCCATGTCAAGGGCCAGCCGATCGACCCGGTGCCGTTCCTCCAGGACCGCGGAGTGGACATCAAGCTGCAAGTCGAGGCAATCTACAGCGAGGTAGCCGCGTCCTGACGCTGCGTATCGACCGTTGACCGCCCGGATCTGTCGATCCGGGCGGTTTTTGGTGGACGGATGTCAGCTGGGTCACACCACAGACTGTGACCGACGGCACCGGACCACATGATCACATTTACGGACGGAACACCGCAGGGCGGAAGATATCCGGGCAGGACGCCGCAGGCCGGCCGGGCGGTGGCTCGGTCCCGGTACCCGGCCGCACTCGGCTCGACACCAGTATTTCGAGGTCAAGTGCCCCTCGACTGTGAAGGTCCGCCGTGCAGGAAGACAGCCCCGTCCAGAACGAGAACACCCCCGACATCGCGGCCGAGCAGCCGCAGCGCCCCGGCCGGCGGCGCCGCCCCATCCTGCTCGGCGCGGCCGTCCTGACCGCGCTCGGCGTGGCCGGCGTCGCC
>NZ_JAEVHM010000291.1 GCF_016802865.1 Micromonospora parastrephiae
GTGCCGCGCAGCGTCCGGCCGGGCCGGCGCAGCTCGCGGGCCAGGAGGCGCTGCCCGGCGAGGGCGGTCAGAACTCCGGCGACCGTGGCGGCCAGGGTGCTCCACGGCGCGGCCAACCGCCACCCGTCGAGCAGCCCTCCGCCGAGCACCGCTCCGCCAGGATCGCCGCCCGGCGGCGCGCCGAAGCCGACCAGCAGGACGGCCGTCCCGCCCGCCACCAGGAGTAGCGCGATGATGGTCCACAACAGTCGGTGTGCGGCGTCGGTCATGCCGGCCGCCCGTGGGGCAGCAGCCGGATCTCGATCCTGCCGTTGCGGGGCGAGGCGAGGTTGTGCAGCTCCTGGTGTACGGCGTACTCGATCTCCGCTCGAGCCGCCGGGTCGCCGGTGGCGCGCACCCGGGGGTGCCACCGGTCGCCGCGCCCGTGGATCCGCACCCGTGCCCGCCGTACCCCCGGCACGGTGCCGGCCGCGTCGGTCAGCCGACGTTCCACGCACCGTCGGCGCAGGTACCAGCCGTCCCGCTCGTCGACGCGGAGACGGACCGGTGTCCAGCGGCGCAGCTGAGCGGCCAGGATGACCAGTCCGAGTAGTACGGTCACGCCGGCCACCGTCCGGACGTTCGGGTCGTGCCAGCGGGTGGTGGTCAGCGTGTCGTACCAGCCGGTGCGGTCGAGCAGCGATGCCGGGCGGCCCAGCGTGACCAGCAGCGCCTGGACGGCCAGCAGCGCGCCCCCGACGAGCAGGGCGACGGACAACACCAGCGAGGCCGCCCGGTTGATGGTGCGCATGCCGTTCTCCGGCCGGTTGGCCGGTCGTTCCGTCCGGGTGCCGTCGGCGCCGGGGACGAGCAGGTCGTCCACTGTGACGGTCACGGCGGCAACGGTGAGCCCGGTGCCGGCGGCCACCCGGTCGGCGACGGCCATCCGGACGGCCTCGGCGACGGCGGGCACGCTGTGTCCGTACGAGGTGATCAGGTGCAGGTCGAGGCCCACGGACCGTTCGCTCAGACGGACCGCGGCCGGGTGGGCGCGGGACACGCCGGGCACCTGGCCGGCGGCATCGGTCGCGATCCGCGCCACGTCCGCCGCCCCGGGGGTGCCCCGTTCTCGCCGCTTCGCGCCGATGCGAGGGCTGTTGCCGGTGCTCGGATCCCCGCTGGCGGCGCCGACGCCTACGGCCGGGCCGGCGGTCGGGGCGGACGGGCGGGTGGCGATGGGCCTCTGGGGAAGTCGGTGATGTCGCCCGGTTCGATCAGCGCGTGGTCGCCGCAGGATGGTCGGATCACCGGCCCGGCGAGGTCGGCGAGCAGGGCGAGGACGGTCATCCCGGCGCGGGCGAGCGCCCTGACCGCTGTCGGCGAGGCCGCCGAACTGCTGTCGCGACATGCTGACCTCCCGGCCGGCCCGCTACCGGCGACCCGTTGGATACACCCGGCGGGGACCTCTGGAACACCCCAATCATGTGATCCAGGTCACATCGGCGGTCCAGCCCTGGCATGGCTCGACCGCCCTTGACACGCTTCTACAACGTTGTAACGATCGCTTCGTCCCCCGAGGAGGCCCTCAATGCGCGTTCCCCCCGCCGCCAACCCCGCGCCGACCGCCGCGGACGAGGTGCCGATCGAGCGCTCGGCGACCTCTACCGCGACGGCATCACGGCCTGCCGGGGCGCCTTCGACCCGGCCTGGGTGCAACAGGTCGGCGACGATGTGGCCGCCGCGTTCGCCGAGGCGCGCTCCCGCCCCGACGGTGCCGTCGGCCGCGGCCCGGAGCGCTGGTACGTCGAGATCCATCCGGAGCAGCTGGGCGGCTTCGTCGAGCTGGTCACCCACCCGTGGGTGGTGTCGGTGTGCGAAGCGGTGCTCGGCCCGGAGTACGAGATCGTCGAGCTGGGCTTCGACATCCCCTTTCCCGGAGCGGCGATGCAGCCGTGGCACCGGGACTTTCCGATGCCGGAGGACACCCGGCGGCAGCGTCGGCTCACGTCGCTGGCGTTCAACCTGACCACCGTCGACACGGTGGAGGAGATGGGTCCGTTCGAGATCGCCCCGGGCACCCAGTGGGACGACGGTGCCGACTTCGACCACGAGATGTTCCCGCCGCGGGAGCGCTACCCCCGATACCAGCAGCGGGCGGTGCGCAAGTACCCGCAGCGCGGAGACATCTCGGCCCGGTCGGCGCTGACCATCCACCGTGGCACCCCGAACGTCTCCCGATCGGCCCGGCCGGTGCTGGTGCTCGGCGTCGACGCCCCGGGCGCGGGCAACGCCGCCCACCACGACATGGCCGTCACCCGGGGCTCCTGGGAGAGCCTGCCCCCGCTGGTCCGCGAGCACCTGCCCTGCCACGTGGTGGACCGGCTGGAACCGATCCGGCAGAAGCACACCATCGAGGGCCTGGTGATGGGCGCCGCCGAGTAACCGCCGCCGACCGACGGTCCGACCGGTCGGGGATGGTGTCGGCCGCACCGCCGAGGCGCGCGCCATGATCGACCACCTAGACTCGGCCCGGCGCGACCGACCGGCGGATGGATCAGGCAGATGACGAGCATCGGCAGCGACGACCGCGGCTGGCTGCGGGCGGCGCCCGCCGACGGCGGGGGAGCGCTGTTCAGCCGTGCCGGGCACCGGGTGTATCCGGCGCGTCGACTCAGCGACCTCGTCCAGGGGCGCCCACCGGGTGTCACCGGCAGCCAGTGGGGTTCCGCGAGCCGGGCCGCGTTCGACCTCGTGGTCTGCGCCGCCGACACCGGGCGCCCGGTCGTCGCCGTGGAGATCGGTCCGGTGCCGCCCGCCGGTTCGGCGCAGCAGCGCGCCGAGCGGCTGAAGGACGCGGTGAGCGCGGCGGTCGGGCTGCCCGTGCTGCGGATCGGGTCACCGACGTTGCGAGCGGGCGAGCATGGCCGGCGCCTGGTGGAGTACGTGATCGACGCGCGGAACTTCGCGGCGGGCGCTGCCGGGCCCAGCGCCGGTGATGAGGACTCGGCCGCGGTGGGCTTCCGGGACATCCTCGGCCGGCTGCCGGACGGCCGAAGCGGGCCGGTGAACGATCTCGGCGCGCTGACCCGCGCGGCCGCGGTCGAGGCGTACGTGGCCGGGCGGCTGGCCGACCCGATCGTGCGAGGGCTGCACGTGCGCTGGGCGGACGGCCCGGCGCAGGGGTGGAGCTGGGTGCAGGTGCGCCCGGATGCCTGCCTCGTCGAGCGGGTCTCGGTGACCGAGCACCGGTTCTTCTGCGGAATCGACGCGGACCGGTTGGCCGAGGACCTCGCCGCGGTCGCCGTCGGGGAGCGGCTGCGTACCGCCGGCGCCGACGGCGTGGAGCTGGTGCGGCGCGCGGAGCTGACGGCGCAGATCGCCGCGCTGAGCCGACGCCGTGACGAGTTGGTCGGCGGGTTCGCCTTCGACCACCTGTGCGCCGACTGACCAGCGTCGGTTTCTCCAGCTGACCCGCTCCGGGCCGGCTCGCGACAATTTTCTGTGCGTCGGTTGAACCTTCCCGGTCGCCGTCCCGTACTCCTGCGCGAATGAAGAGGATCTCCCCCATCCGCGTCGACCTGACGCGGAGGACGGTGCGGAAAGGGCATCGTCGGCCGTCGACACATCACCGGGTAGGTCGTGGTGGCCGCCGTTGACGCGTGCCATCTCAAATCCGTCGGTCCGCCGAGGGCAGGAATCCAGTACCGGATCGAGAAGGAGAGCAATTCGATGCGCAGGTCCACACGGGCGCGCCGGTCATCCGGCAACGCGCGGAGCAAGCGTCTGCTGGCCGTTGTCGGCACGCTCGTGGTCTTCGGCGGAGTTGTCGCCGTGACCCAGATTTCGTCGGCCCAGGATCGGCGGACTAACAAGCCCCGCCCGGCTGCGGGGCAATGCGTGGAGCCGAGTCCGGGCGCAACTGCGCCGAGTGGAAACGGTTCGACCAGCCGGACCTGGCAGAACGGCCGGTGGGTGCGCAACCACTGGGGTGACGGGCAGCAGTCGGTCCCCGAGTGCGAGGACGGAAAGGACGGCACGGTGGGCACCGGCTCGGCCGTCGCCTGCCCGGACGTGGCGTCGAAGCTGCCGCAGGTGCCGGAGCGGGCCCGGGCCGAGGTGGACCGCAACCTCGCCCAGTTGACAACCCAGATCGCCGAGGCCGATCGCCGGCTGGCCGCCGAGGGCAACAAGGGTGAGGCCTTCATCCGCAGCGCCATCCTCCAGCCGCTCGCCGGCAAGCGGCGCACGGTGCTGGACCGCATCACCACCGCCATCGACCGGGTCGGGCCGCGCCCGCAGGGCCTGGCGCAGCTCGCCGAGTGTCAGGTGCAGCCGACCGGCAGCAACGGCGGCAACACCGGCGGTGGCAGCAACGGCGGTGGCAACACCGGTGGTGGCAGCAACGGCGGCAACACCGGTGGTGGCAGCAACGGCGGTGGCAACAACAACGGCGGCGGGAACACCGGCGGCAACGCCCCCGGCGCCGGGCTCGGCGTGCTGGCCAACAACTGTGACGAGAGCCAGCTCCAGCCGCACGACGGCTTCCAGAACGGCAACCGCTGCGTGAGCACGGAGTTCGGTGAGGTCGGCGCCGCCGCCAACAACCCCTCCCTGCTGATCACCCAGTTCCCCCAGCAGGTGGGCCGCAACGAGGCGTTCACCCTCCGGGTCAGCACCCGCAACCTGATCCGGGACCGCTTCCTGGCCGCCGGTCAGGGCGGGTACTACGTGGAGAGCTCGCTGCTCAACGCCCAGGGCCTGGTCCGGGGGCACTTCCACACCGCGTGCCGGATGCTGGACAGCCTGACCACCCCGCCGGAGCCGCAGGAGGTGCCCGCGTTCTTCGTGGCGACCGAGGACGGCCGTGGTGGCGCCGAGCCGGACGAGGTGACCATCCAGATCCCGGGTCTGCCGGAGTCGGGAACCGCGCAGTGTTCGGTCTGGGCCGGTGACGGTTCGCACCGTCTGCCGATGATGGAGCGGGCCAACCAGACGCCGGCGTTCGATTCGGTGCGTATCGCGGTCAACTGAGTCGCAGCACGACCGGTGGCGGCCGGTCACCCCGGGGCGACAGCCC
>NZ_JAEVHM010000292.1 GCF_016802865.1 Micromonospora parastrephiae
CTTCGCCGTCGACGGCTGGCTGGGCGTCGACGACGGGCGGCTCGTCGTCGAGGTGGAGCAGGGTCAGACCGCCGTCGGCCTCGTCAGCTACCTGTCCGGACCTCGGCGACCGCCGGCAGGCCAGCACCGCGCGGAGCGTGTCGGCCGCCAGCGCCAGTGCCAGCTCCTCGTGCGGTACGCCGGGCAGCGCGCCCCGCAGCCGGCTCTTCGCGGCGGCCAGACGCTTCACCGGCACCACCACGGCCCACCTCGGCTGACTCACGTCCGCAATCCTGCCAGCCGGACGGTAGGACCCTCGCTGGCCGTACCGGGGGCGAGCAGGCATGATTTCCGCTGCGGGTGTCGCGGGCGGGGTTCGCGGCGGGGTCGGGGCGCGACGAGGAGGCACAGTGGCACGGCGGAGGCTGGGGTTCTGGCAACGGTTCGCCGTGGGGCTGGTGAAGCCGGTGATGACCGTCTGGACCCGGCGAACCTGGCGCGGCCAGGAGCACCTCGGCCGGGACGGCGGCGTGATCATCGTGGCGAACCACATCTCGCACGCCGATCCGCTGGTCTCCGCGCACTTCATCTACGACTCCGGGCGGTGGCCGCAGTACCTGGGCAAGGCCAGCGTGTTCCGGGTGCCGGTGGTCGGCTGGATCCTGCACCGTTGCCGGCAGATCCCGGTCGAGCGCGGCAGCGTGGACGCGGTCCGCTCGCTGGACACGATGGTCGCCGCGCTCGACGAGGGCGGCGCCGTGGTCATCTACCCGGAGGGCACCACCACCCGGCAGCCGGAGCTGTGGCCGATGAAGGCCAAGACCGGCGCGGCCCGGCTGGCGCTGGCGACCGGCGCGCCCGTGGTGCCGCTGGTGATGTGGGGGCCGGAGCGGATCTTCGATCCGCGGACCACCCGGTTGAACCCGCGCCCCCGGATTCCGGTGACCGTGGTCGCCGGGGAACCGGTCGACCTGAGCCGGTGGGCGGACGCCCCGCCGACCCGGGCGACCCTGGAGGAGATGACGGACGCCATCATGCTGCGTTTGCGGGACATGCTCGCCGAGATCCGTGGTGGCACCCCTCCGCCCCTCTGGGAACGGCCGGCCCGACCGTCCGTCCAGCGTCAGCAGGGCGAAGCCGCATGAGCGGCCACGTCGCGGTCCTCGGCGCCGGCTCCTGGGGCACCGCGTTCGCCAAGATCCTCGCCGACGCCGGGCGGGACGTGACCGTGTGGGCCCGCCGCGCGCCGGTGGCCGAGAGCATCCGCGCCGAGCGCCGCAACCCGGAGTACCTGCCGGACCTGCTGCTGCCGGCCCGGGTCACCGCCACCGCCGACGCCGCCGAGGCGATCAGCGGCGCCGAACTGGTGGTGCTGGCCGTGCCGTCGCAGACCCTGCGCGGCAACCTCGCCGAGTGGGCCGCACACCTGCACCCCGACGCGACCCTGGTGTCGCTGATGAAGGGCATCGAACTCGGCACCACCAAGCGGATGAGCGAAGTCATCGTGGAGACCGCCGGGGTGGCCGCCGACCGGGTGGTGGTCGTCTCCGGCCCGAACCTGGCCCCGGAGATCGCCGCCGAGCAGCCGGCCGCCACCGTCGTCGCCGGGACCAACAGCGACCGCACCGTGCTCGTGCAGTCCTCGATCCGAACGCCCTACCTGCGCCCCTACACCAACGACGACGTCATCGGCTGCGAGCTGGGCGGCGCGGTCAAGAACGTGATCGCCCTGTCGTACGGCATCGCCACCGCGATGGGCTTCGGCGACAACACCCGGGCCATGCTGATGACCCGGGGACTGGCCGAGACGGCCCGCCTGGGCGTGGCGCTCGGCGCCGACCCGATCACCTTCGCCGGCCTGGCCGGCATGGGTGACCTGGTCGCCTCCTGCTCGTCCCCGCTGGCCCGCAACCGCACCTTCGGGGAGCACCTGGGCCGCGGTGAGACGCTGGAGCAGGCCCAGGCCGCCACCCGGCAGACCGCCGAGGGCGTGAAGAGCTGCCTGGCGATCCGCGACCTGGCCCGGGCGCACGGCGTGGAGATGCCGATCACCGAGCACGTCGAGCGGATCTGCCACGAGGGGATGGATCCTCGGCTGGCCGTGGAGACCCTGATGAGCCGGACCGCCAAACCCGAGTCGTACGAGTGAGGATCCGATGACTGATCTGGGAGACGGCACCCGCTGCGTACGCGCCGGCCTGCCCGAGCCGGCGCCGGGGGACCCGTTCCTGCCGGGGCCGGTCCTCGCCGCGCCGTACCACCTCGACCCGTGGCAGGGCCCCGCCGCCTCGCCGAACGGGTACGGACGCCCCGACAACCCGACCCGACGCCTCCTGGAGGCGGCCGTGGGCGAGCTGGAGGGCGGTGACTGCCGGGTCTTCGCCAGCGGTCAGGCGGCCATCACCGGCATGCTGCTCGCCCTGCTGCGCCCGGGTGACACGGTGGTGCTGCCCAGCGACGGCTACTTCCCGGTCCGGGCGTTCGCCACCGGGGTGCTGGAGACGATCGGCGTCCGGGTGGTCTTCGTGCCGACCGTCGGGCCGTACCCGTCACTTCAGGGCGTCCGGCTGGTGCTGGTGGAGACCCCCGCCAACCCGGGTCTGGACGTGGTCGACGTGGCGTCCCTGGCGGAGCGGGCGCACGCCGCCGGCGCGCTGCTCGCGGTGGACAACACCACGGCCACCCCGCTCGGGCAGCGTCCACTGGACCTCGGCGCAGACCTGGTGGTCGCCTCCGGCACCAAGGCGCTCACCGGCCACTCCGACCTGCTGCTGGGGTACCTGGCCAGCCGGTCCGCCGAGGTGGTCGAGGCGGTGACGCTCTGGCGTACCACCACCGGGTCCGTACCGGGAGCGTTCGACGCCTGGCTGGCACACCGGTCACTGGCCACTCTCGACCTGCGGCTGGCCCGGCAGAGCGCGAACGCCGCCGCGGTGGCCGACCTGCTCGCCGCCCGTCCGGACGTGACCGGCCTGCGCTGGCCGGGGCGACCCGACGACCCCGCGTACGCGGTGGCCTCGGCGCAGATGCGTCGGATGCCGGGGGTGCTCTCGTTCGACCTGGGCGACGCCGACCGGGTGAGCCGCTTCGTCGAGGCCGCCCGGCTGGTGGCGGCGGCCACCTCCTTCGGTGGCCTGCACACCACGGCGGACCGGCGGGCGCAGTGGGGCGACGACACCGCCCCCGGCTTCGTCCGGCTTTCCTGCGGCGTGGAGGACACCCCCGACCTGGTGGTCGATATCGCCGCCGCGCTGGACGCCGCCGGGCGGGTCTGAGTGGAGCCCCTGACGGCACCGCCGTCCCCCGACCGGTCGGCCCTGGTGCTCCGGCTGCGCGCCGCCGGCTGCGTCTACGCCGAGGACGAGGCCGAGTTGCTGCTGGCCGCCACCGACGATCCGGCGACGTTGGCCGACCTGACCGAGCGTCGGGTGGCTGGCGAGCCGCTGGAGTACCTGCTCGGCTGGGCGGAGTTCTGCGGTCTGCGGATAGCCGTCGACGCGGGCGTCTTCGTGCCCCGCGGTCGGACGGCCCTGCTGGTCGAGGCGGCGGCCGCGTTGACCGGTCCGGCTCCGGCCGTGGTCGACCTGTGCTGCGGGTCCGGGGCCACCACTGTCGCGCTGGCGCACCGGCTCGCGCCGCGCTGGCTGGCCGCCGCCGACATCGACCCGGCGGCCGTGGCGTGCGCCCGACGCAACCTCACCGGGCTGGCCGCCGAGGTGTTCGAGGGTGACCTGTTCGCGCCGCTGCCCGTGCGCTGGCGGGGTCGGCTGGACCTGGTGGTCGCCAACGCCCCGTACGTGCCGACCGACGCGGTGGCGCTGATGCCGCCGGAGGCGCGGCTGCACGAGGCCCCGGTGGCGCTCGACGGCGGACCGGACGGGCTGTCCGTGCTGCGCCGGGTGGGCGTCGAGGCGGCCGACTGGCTGGCCCCCGGTGGACACCTGGTGGTCGAGGCCGGCGAAACACAGGTGGACGCGCTCTGCGAAGCGTTCCGCGCCGCCGGGCTGGTACCAGATGTGCAGAACGACGCACACCTTCGACGAGTCGGCGGACCTGATCACCCTGGCCCAGACGCCGATCGCGGTGGTCTGCGCCGGGGTCAAGTCGATCCTCGACGTGGGCGCGACGCTGGAGCGGCTGGAGACCCTCGGGGTCGCCGTGGTCGGCTACCGCACCCGCCGCTTCCCCGGCTTCTACCTGACCGACGGCGGCTTCGACCTGGACTGGTCGCTGGAGTCACCGGAGCAGGTCGCGGACGTGCTCGCCGCCCGCGACGGACTGGCCGTGCACATCGGCGGTCTGATCGTCGCCAACCCGCTGCCGGTCGACGAGCAGCTCGACCCGGAGCTGCACGACCGAACCCTGACCGACGGTCTGGCCCGGCTGGAGCGCGACGGGATCACCGGGAAGGCCGTCACGCCGTACCTGCTGTCGCACTTCCACTCGGCCACCGAGGGCGCGAGCCTGGCGGTGAACGTCCGGATCATCCTGCGCAACGCCGACCTGGCCGCGCGGATCGCGGTCGCCTCGGCCGCCCGCACCACCGCCGTCGCGGCATGACCCGAGCGGCCCGGGTGGTCGTCGTCGGGGACGTGCTCACCGATGTCGTCGCGGTGCTGGCCGGGCCGCTCTCGGCCGGTTCGGACACCACCGCCGAGATCAGTCTCGGCGGTGGTGGGCAGGCGGCCAACACCGCCGCCTGGGTCGCCGCGCAGGGGGTGCCCGTCACGCTCGTCGGCGCGGTCGGCGACGACGAGGCGGGGCGGGACCGGGTGGCCGAACTCGACCGGGCGGGCGTCGACTGCGGGGTGCAGCGGGTCGAGGGCGTCCCCACCGGAACGGTGATCGTGCTGGCCGGCGACGGTGAACGCACCATGGTCACCCAGCGGGGCGCGAACCTGCGGCTGAGCGCCGAGCACGTCGACCGCACCCTCGCGGCGGTGCCCGACGCCGGGCATCTGCACCTGTCCGCGTACACCCTGTTGGACGCCGGGTCGCGCGACGCGGGGCTGCGGGCGTTGGCCGCCGCCCGCGAGCGCGGGGCTCACCACCAG
>NZ_JAEVHM010000293.1 GCF_016802865.1 Micromonospora parastrephiae
CTCGGCTGGCTGACCGCCGCGGCCGCCTCCGGGCTGTCCGTCCGGCTCCGGCGCGGCGGCCGGCTTGCCCGACGCCTGAGCCCCGCGCGATGTGGCCGCGCCCGGCGCCGGTCGATAGTCGGCGAAGAAGTCGTGCCAGGCCGAATCGACGCTCGTTGGGTCGGCGAGGTACCGCTGGTACATCTCCTCGACGATCCACTCGTTCGGGCCGAAACCCGCCAGTGGGTTCTCCTGCGAAGTCTGCTGGGTCGACACGGCCGGTAATCGCCTCTTTCACGCGGGTTTGTGTGTCACGCGGTGTCCGTCGCGCCCGATTGAGGACTACGGACAGGACGACTCCCAGGCTACGCCGTACGGATCCCGCAGGCATTTCCGCCTCGGTCGGGTGGCCGGTTTCACAGAAGATGCCAGAAGTTCAGCAAGCCCAGCGTGGCCCGTCGGCGACTGCTAGGGGGCTGCCCGGGGTGGCGGCCGTGCCGCCGCCACCCCGGAACGCGCCGATCAGGAGATGTCGCGCCGACGCATCAGCAGGGTGCCGACCACGCCGGTGACCACCGCGTACCCGATCAGTACGGCGGCGCCGGCCCAGCGTGGCGGGTTGCCCGGGATGTCCGCCCCGGTGACCATCAACGACGAGGCCAGCGACGGCACCAGCAGTTGCAGGTTGTTGATCCAGTCACCCCACCGGTCGGCCAGAACGGCGATCACGAAGATGGCGCCGATCGAGCCGCCCAGGTAGAGCAGGATGCCGGTCACGGTGGCGCCGATCTGGCTGCGGATCAGCACACCGATGCCGACGCCGAACACCGCCCAGAGCAGGTACGCGAGCAGGTTCAATCCGATCGCACGCCAGGCCGCGTCGTTGCCCAGCTGTGAGCCCACCCCGACCGCGTTCAGGACCGCCGAACCGGCGACCAGGTTGAACGCGGTGGTCACCAGCCAGAACAGCAGCGCCAGCACGCCCGCCGCCACCAGCTTGGCGCTCATCACCGCGGTGCGGTGCGGCGTGGTGAGGAACGTGGTGGTCACCGTCTGGTGGAAGAACTCGCTGGTCACCACGATGATGCCGAGCAGCATCACGATCAGCAGGCCGAAGAACTGCCCGGTGGTGAACAGGTTCGACGAGAGCGCGTCCGGGCTGGCCGCGGCCTCGAACTGGGCGGCCTGCTCGGCCGACAGCTCGCCCATGTTGTTGCTGGTCAGGGCGTCGGCCTGCAACCAGTTGATGAGCAGCGTGAGCGCCCACAGCGGCAGGCTGATCAGCGCGAAGATCCACCAGGTGTTGGTGGTACGGATCTTGAGCAGCTCGGATCGGACGAGTTTCATCGGATGCCCGCCTTTCCGGCCGTCAGCTCCAGGAAGACCCGTTCCAGGTCGGGCCGTTCGGTGGTCAGTTCGTGCAGTTCCACACCGGCGGCCAGGGCGGCCCGCCCGATCGTCGGGGCGTCCACCCCGCCGACCAGCAGGACGCCGTTCTCGTCGGTGTCGACGGTGGCCGACTGCGCCTTCAGCGCGGCGGTCAGCGCCTCGGCCTGCGGCGTACGGACCCGGACCTGGGCGCCCTGCGCCATCGACCCGAGGACCTGCTCGACCGGACCCTGCCGGACCAGCTGGCCGGCCGCGATGATCACCACGTCGTCGGCGAGCAGCTGCATCTCCGACAGCAGGTGGCTGGAGACCAGCACGGTGCGGCCCTCGTGCGCGAGGTTCTTGAGGAACCCCCGCATCCACCGGATGCCCTCCGGGTCCAACCCGTTGGCCGGCTCGTCGAGGATCAGCACGCGGGGGTCACCGAGCATCGCGGCGGCGATACCGAGCCGCTGCTTCATGCCCAGCGAGTAACCCTTGAACTTGCGCCTCGCCGCCGGGGTCAACCCGACCAGCTCCAGAGCCTCGTCGGCGCGCTGCCTGGGCAGCCCGGCCGCCGCGCAGATCACCCGCAGGTGGTTGATGCCGGTACGACCCTTGTGCGCGCTGGACGCCTCCAGGATCGCGCCGACGTGCCGCAGCGGGTCGGCGAGGTCGGCGTACCGCTGGCCGCTGATGGTGGCCGTGCCGGCGGTGGGCGTGACCAGGTTCAGCAGCATGCGCAGCGTGGTGGTCTTGCCAGCGCCGTTCGGGCCGAGGAAGCCGGTCACCCGCCCCGGCGCCACGGTGAAGGACAGGTTGTTCACCGCCCGGACGTTCTTGTACTGCTTCGTCAGACCGGACACCACGATCTGACCGTCGCTGGTGGGGCTTCGCTGCCCGTCAGTCATCGTTCTCCTCCCGTGCGTGGCGTCGAGGTACGCCGTGGCACAGCGTGACGGTCCCGAGCAACAAGGTCAATCAGGCGTGGTCCGTACGGCGTGGTCCACCTCCGGGCGGAGAACCCTCATCCCAGCGGACGACGTCGGGGGTCAGCGGGCGATCCAGGTGGCCCGGGCCGCGCCGAGCAGCCCGCCGTCCGGTCCGTACAGGCTGGTGTGCACCAACGCCTTGCGGCCGTCGACGCCGATCAGCGCGCCGGTCACCACGCACTCGTCGCCCGGCGCCGGACGCGCCGTGACCGCGGCGGCGATCCGGCCGAGCAGGTACGGGCGGCCCGGGGCGAGCACCGTCCAGCCGCCGGGGCAGTCCAGCGCCGCCCAGACCGTCGCGTCGCTGACCTGATCGGGTGCCCGGAACGCCGCGGCGGTCCGGCCGTCCGGGAGCCGGCCCGGGAAGATTCGCAGCCCGTCGGTCCGGTCCGGTCCGCAGACGTAGCAGCCGGGGAACGGGTGCTCGACCAGGCCGGGGTAGCGGGTCGCGGCGGCGACCGCGGTGTCCAGGTCGACCGGGGGTACGACGGCGTCGACAGCCGCCACCGGTCGCACCTCGGCCACCAGCTCGCCGGCCGGGTCGCGGACCTCGCCGTCGGTCAGGCTCAGCTCGGTGTCCAGCGGTGGCGGCCGGCGCAGCGTCACCTCGACCGCCCCCGAGCCGCCGGCAACGGCGGCGAAGACCCCCGCGCTCCAGCCGCCGTTGCCGGAGCCGGGAGGCCCGTTGTAGCGGGACCCGATGCGCATCGTCGACCTCCGGTGGGGCGTGCCGGCGCCGTCGCCGGTTCGTCCCGCAGCCTCGCACGGCCGAGACGCGGCGCATCTGCCGGCCGGCGTTCATCCTGCCGACACCAGTGGTGCCCGTGGATGGCAACCCGGGGCACTTACACAGAACCCATGGCCGTTCTGCATGCCGCTGGCGCACCCCTGACGACCAGCGGATACACCCTGCTGATCGCCGACGACCCCATCCAGGTCGCGGCCGCGCAACGCCTGCGCCACGAGGTGTTCGCCACCGAGTTGGGCGCCACCCTCCTGCCCACCGAGGCCGGGCTGGACGTGGACCCCTTCGACGCCCACTGCGACCACCTCATCGTCCGCGAGGACAGCACCGGCGAGGTGGTCGGCACGTACCGGCTGCTGCCGCCCGGCCGCACCGACCGGCGGTACGCCGAGGACGAGTTCGATCTCGCCGCGCTCGACCCGCTCCGCGACGACCTGGTCGAGGCGGGACGGTCCTGCGTACACCCGGACCACCGCTCGGGCGCGGTCATCAACCTGATGTGGGCCGGCATCATCCGCTACCTGCACCTGCGCGGCTCCCGCTGGCTGGGCGGCTGCGCCTCGGTACCGGTGGCCGACGGCGGTCGGACGGTGGCCGGGGTGTGGGCCCAGGCGCAGTCCGGGCACCTGTCGCCACCGCCGCTGCGGGTCCGCCCGCTGCGTCCCTGGTTCGCCGAGCCGGCCGCCGTCACCGCTGCCCCGACTGTCACCGCCGACCCGGCCGGACGCGTCGTGGTGCCGCCACTGCTGCGCGGCTACCTGCGGCTCGGTGCGTGGATCTGCGGCGAACCGTCGTACGACCCCGACTTCGGCTGCGCGGACTTCTACGTGCTCTTCTCGCTGGACCGGATGAACCCGCGCTACCTGCGGCACTTCCTCGGCGGGGCGGAGCGGTGACCGCCGTGCCGAACGACCTGTGGCGGCCCTCCTCCGGGTGCGACGAGGAGTGCCTGCCGGCATCCGGCGAGGTGCCCACCGTGCCGGTGGTTCGCCGGGTGCTCCGGCTCGTCGCGGCGACCGGCATGCTGCTGACCGGGGTGGGCCTGGCGGTGCTGCTGCCCGTACTCCCGTCCCGGGAGCGGCAGGCGGCGGTGCGCGGCTGGGCCCGGGGCACCGCGCGGGCGTTCGGCGTCCGCCTGGTGATCCGGGGCCGGTCGCCCCGGCGGCGTGCGCTGCTGGTCGCCAACCACGTGTCGTGGCTGGACATCCTCGCGGTGCTGGCGGTGGCGCCGACCCGGATGGTGGCGAAACGGGAGATCCGCTCCTGGCCGGTGCTCGGCCTGCTGGCCGCCGCGGCGGGCACGGTCTTCGTGGACCGGTCCCGGCCACGCGAACTGCCGTCCACCGTGCGCCGGCTCGCCGACGCGCTGCGGGCCGGCCGGTCGGCGGCGGTCTTCCCGGAGGGTACGACCTGGTGTGCGGGGGAGGGCGCGGCCGACTGCCGCCCCGGCGGAGGATTCCGTCCCGCGATGTTCCAGGCGGCGATCGACGCGGGCGCTCCGGTGGTGCCCCTGCGGCTGGGCTACCGGTGCGAGGTCACCGGCTCGCCGACCACCGCCGCGGCCTTCCTCGGCGCGGACACCCTGCTGCGCTCGGTGGCCCGGGTGGTCGCGGCACGGGACTGGTGGTCTCGGTGACGATCGCCGCCGCGCTGCACCCGGCCCGCGATGCCGACCGGCGGTTGCTGGCCCGGGCCGCCGAGTCGGCCGTACACCTGGTGCCGGCGGCGGGTGCCGCGACGCGGACCCGGCTGCGCCCGGTGACCACCATGCCCCCGGCCGTTCCCGTGCGACGCAGGTCGCCGGCGGGAACTGGTGGTCTCGGTGACGATCGCCGCCGCGCTGCACCCGGCCCGCGATGCCGACCGGCGGTTGCTGGCCCGGGCCGCCGAGTCGGCCGTACACCTGGT
>NZ_JAEVHM010000294.1 GCF_016802865.1 Micromonospora parastrephiae
GGAGGCGGGGTGGGGCGGGGTGGGTTAGCGGAGGGCGGGGGCGGACGCGGGCGTTGGTGGAGCGGTCTCCCGCGTAGGCGTCGGAGTGGCCCCAGCGGCCGGGGATGTCGAGCAGCTCCAGCCGGCCCCACCAGGTCAACCAACGCCCGCAACGACTCCTGTACGGCCACCGCCTCCGCGACACCCCCCGGCGCGGCCCGGCTTGATCCACTCAACATCGCCGATATTGGGCTATCCGAGGACCACGGATACCGCCGTTTCGCCGAACTGGAGTGGATCACCCTTGACGCGGACCGTCGGCGCCGCCCTCGGAAGGGTCACCGGCAGCCTTGCCGCCCTCGGAACGCTTGTCGGTCGCGCCGAAGGCAATCGCGAAGGCGATGCCGAGGGCTACGCCGAAGGCGACGCCACCCTTCGAACCGAACGAGGGGATGCCGATCGCCAAACCGATCAGGATGCCGACCGGCCACGCCCACGCGTTGGACTTGCTCTTCTCAGCCCCCGCCCCAACCATGTCTGGATCCTATTCGGACCAGGCGAGATCTCTCGAACGGAATCATGCCGAGGCGCTTCGCGGGACGGCAGGCCGACCTTTGAGGATCGAGTTCCAGGTCAGGCCGTTGCGTTAGGCGCCCCCTCGCGACAGGGACCCAGTGATCAAGCGATGAACAGTAGTTCAGGAAGGGACCTGGCAACTGTTTCTCATCACTTGATCACGCCGAGAGCAGTGGACGGGACGCCGCATCCGCCCTCGGGAGACTGCCTCGCCAACCGCCGGCCTCACGCAACGGCGTTGAGGTTCGCCTCCGCGGCCCACAGGTCCTCGGCAGAGCCCTGCCTACACCGCTCTCGCGATATCAGGGTCTGCGCCAGGATCACCAGCCGCGCGGAGCTGTTCCTCAAACATCACGAACGTCCGCTGGCGAATCCCCCGAATCAGCGCCCGCTCCTTCGACGTGAGGTGGCGCCCCTCGGCTTTCGCGGCGTCCCTGAGCGCCTGCACTGTCTCGTATAGCGCGAAAATCGGTCCTTCGCCCTGAAGATAATGAGCTCGGAACGCCTCCACCTCCTGAACGAAGTCCGCTGCAGTGCGAGTGAAGATGTCGCCGCCGACGGCAAGCATGATTTCCACGAAAATATCGTTCTTCTCGTGCCACCCGCCCGAGTCGATGGAAACGCGCCAGACCCGAGCGCCGCCGTCGGGGGTCTCTACGATCTTTACTGGTGACTGGTGGTAAAGGTAGTAGGCGGGAAGGGCCGAGCTAGACACCTCGGTCATCCGGACTTCTCCTCGAAAGTTGACTGCAACGCCTGCCAGAACAGTTGCTGCTCCCGAATGCGAATTCCGTCCGTGATCGCCCGCTCGCGGGGCGTCAGCGTCCGGTGGTCAAGTAGTGCCAGGGCCTCCACGTCGCGTCGCACTTCATACAGCACATGCTCCCAAACGGCCACTGCGTCGAGCGCCGCGAGGTGCAGGCGGAACTCAGCCAGGTGACCGTTACGCATCCGCAAGGTGAGCTGCACATCCCGGTAGCCACTACTCATGGGAGACACGAACCGATCGTCGCAGCTCACAATCACCGCGGCTGGATACTCCTTGACCCGTTGGAGAGCAGCGTAGAGATCGTCCAGGCAACGGAACTCAACCTTCGCAGCCGCCAGGTCGAACAACGTCGACGCGTCGCCCTGCCTCTTGTTCACCTTGTCCTCGGCTCGGCGTCGATCCTTGGGCTGAGAACGCCAACCAGGCTCTCCGATACGACGGCCATTGACGTGGGCCAGAGACACCGCAAGCTGATTCAGGTCTGCCTGCGCCACGGCTGCCGCCGCGTAGAGATTATCGAGGTAACGCGCGCGATAGTCGGGGTCGCCGCGGCGGAGGTTGTCGAATCCTGCCTGTGCGACCGGCTCATGATCTACCTCAATACTGGCGCTGATCCTCAACTGTTCCTCAGTGAGCGGTGTCGGCTCTGGCTGAGGCACCCTTCGTTCGGATGCCACGCCCACACCCGCTTCCTCCTGTCGGGCGATGTCGTCGAGCACCTCGGCGAGGGCATCGATGGCCTGCTGGTGACTGGCCAGGTGATGCAGGGTCAGCGGGCGGGCCGTCAATGAGTTCGCCAGTTCGGGGGTGGCCAGGACCATTCGCGCCAGATCCGGCGCCTGCGCCAGTTGCCGAGCCAGGCTCTCCGCGAGATCCGGCTTGTTCGGGAGCGGTTCCCGCAGAGCAGTGTCGAACATGTCGCGGATACGGACGTCGGCAAAGAGTCGCGACACGTCCTGAGCAGCCGCCTCGTCGAGGTCGGGCACCAGTCGCCGGAGGGTCTGCGGGGACGCCGCTCTAGCGAATTCAACTGGGCTCACTGCGGCCGCGAAAACCTCGTCCAGACTGCCAGCCGACCTGAGCACCTCAGCCGGATCACGGCCCACTGACGCGCCATCCCCGTGGGTGGGTCCGCCGCCCGCGTCCGGAACCGAGCCCGGCCCGTCCAGGAGCAGGTACATGCGGTTGATGTACGGGTCGCCGTGGCCGCCGTCGTCGCGTACCGGTGGGTGGTCCGGCAGGTCGGGCCGTTCGCTGAACCGGCCTCGGGGCAGTCCACCGAGCGGCATGGGGCGGCCGTCTCCGCTGAGCACCAGCGCGTCGATGCCGACCACGTCGGGGTACAGCGGCCGGTCGCGGATGATGCCGGTCTGCGGGTCTACGTAGAGGACGGTGCCGTTCTGGTTGAGCGCCACCCAGGCGTGTGAGCCGCCACCGGCCCATTCGGTGATCAGGAACGCGTAGCTGCCGTGCCCGCCGAGCAGTAGTTGGTCGTGCAGGTTGTGGTAGCCACGGTCGGCGGCGTGCCGCGCGTGGTCCGGGTGCAGCCGTTGGCCGGGCGGCGGGGCGAGGAGTTGCTGGAACCGGCCGCCGGTGGCGTTTTCCACCCGGCCTGGTCCGCCGGCTTCGCCGCGGATCGGGCGGCGGGTGTCGCCGTCGAGGTAGCCGTCGAAGGTGCGCGGTGCCGACACCCGGGGACGCCCGTGCACCCACGTCTCGAACAGGGAGAGCGTGCAGTCCAGGCAGTTGATACCTCGGGTGGCGTCGGCCATCGGACCGCCGTCGTTCAAGAGCCGGAACCAGGCTCCGCGCCGGGGGTCGGCGGTGCGGGTGACGTTGCCGTCCGGGTCGCGGGGCATCTGCCGTTCGACGTCGACCTGATGCAGGGCGAGCGGCGGACGCAGCCCGCCGGGCTTTCCGTACGGCCGGGAGTCGTCGATCGGCGGGGGTGCATCGTCGCCGGTGAGCCGGGATGGGCCGGCGGTTTCCACCGCGCCGAGGGCGAGCGCGCCCACGTCCCTGTTGGCCTGCCGGAAGGCGGTGTCGCCGATGTCGACGACCTGCGGCGCCCGGGTGCCGGCCAGCACCGCGTCGGCCAGGTCACGGCATTGGGTGTACGCGCGTGTCTCGTCGTTCGCGGCCCGCTGCCAGCCGTCGGCCCACCGTGGGTGGCCGGTCCGGTGGAGTTGCCGGGCGTAGTTGGCGTACTCGACGGCCCGGCGGTCGTGTTCGGCGGCCAGAGCGCGCAGTCGGCTGGCCTCCGCCTGCCGGCGGCTGTGCTCGAACTCGTTGCGCCGCGACTCGTAGTAGCCCCGGTATCGCCGCCGCTCGACGGCTTCCGCCTCGGCCGCCCAACGAGCCGCGTACCAGTCGGCGTCCTCGATGTCGGATTGCGAGGGTGCCGGCATGTCGGTGGGGATCGACGCCCGGCCGCGCGCCGGATGGGCGGGTACGCGTCCCGGCGCGAGCGCCGCCGCCATCGAAAAATGGGATGCGGCGCTGGTGGGCGTGACCGGCGGCGCCAGACCCCCGGCGGCTGTCGGGGGCGGGCCGACGGACGGGACCGGGGTGCTCGTCACCGGCGGGGACCACGCGGACGGCCCGTTGACGCTCGGGGCGCTCGATAAGTGGGACGTGGGCGCGACGCCGCCGGCCTGGTCGAGGGTGCCGCCCACGGGCGCGGCGACCGACGTGAGGGTCGGGTCGGCGGCGATCGGTTGCGCCGGACCGGACCGGTCGGTGGCGGTGGCCGGACCGTGCCCGTCCGGGGATGGCGCGGCGGCCTCGGTCGGGAGCAGGCGCGATTCCGATGACCCGGTCAGGTCCGAAATGGCGGGCTGGGACAGGTTGGCTGCATACGACACGGCGCCCGCCTCACGTAGCGGCGCCACCTGGTCGTGCACGAGCGAGGTGGCCGCATCCGCTCCGCCGACGGCCGCCTGCGCCGGGACCACCGGCGACCCCACCACGGGTCCGGCGACCCCCGTTGCGACCGACTCTACCGATTCCGAGGCGGCCGACGCCGAGGCAGAAGGGGCTGAGGCAGACGAGGCTGACACGACCGACGCCGGGGCAGACGAGGCGGGCGACGCAGACGAGGCAGCGGCGGAAGCCGTGGCCGAGCCGTCCGCCGAGGAGGCCGGGGCCGTTGCGAGCGGCGCCAGGGAGGGGCCGGCGAGTGAGGCTCCCGCCAGGGCGTTGGCCTGCGCGTCGAGCTTGGCGCGCAACGCGTGGTCGGTCTGTGCGGTGGCCGAGCCGGTGGCCCCGGAGGCGGCGGCGCGGGCCACGTCCTCCATTGAGGTCAGGCCCTGCCCGGTGGCCAGGCCGGCGGCGGTCTCGGCGAGCATCTCACCGGTCATCTCCCGGCCCAGGTGCTCACCGACCCGCGCGGCGCGGCCGGTAGCGTGCCGACCCAGGCCGCCAGCGGTGCGACCGCCCGCCGGCGACGGCCGC
>NZ_JAEVHM010000295.1 GCF_016802865.1 Micromonospora parastrephiae
GGGGCGGGCGTTGCATCGATGCTGGTGCTGCGCACCGCTTCTCGACACAAAGAGGTCATCTTGGCTCTGTCTTCCAGGCGCCGCCGCCCCGGGCTGATCGCCCTCGGCGCCGTCCTCACCCTGGCCGCCGGGTTCACCCCACCCGGCGCAGGAGCGTCCGCCGCCCCGCCGAACAACCCGGGCCGGCCCACCGGCCAGCCGCCGGCCGCACCGGGGCGGGCGTCCACCGTCACCCTGATCACCGGTGACACGGTCACCGTCACCACCGGGGCCGACGGCAGCACCGTCTCGACGGTCCGCCGGCCGGACGGCAGCACGCCCACCTTCCACCGCACCGTGCTCGACGGCGACACCTACGTCTATCCCGACGCCGCGCTGCCGTACGTCACGGGCGGCGTGCTGGACCGGCAACTGTTCAATGTCACCGAGCTCATCGCCGACGGCTACGACGACGCGCACGCGGACAAGCTCCCGCTGATCGTCACCATGACCGACGCGGCGGCCCGCAACCGCACCCGCCCCGCAGTGGACGGCGCCGAGCTCATCCGCCCGCTGGACAGCGTGCGGGGCGCGGCCCTGACCCGGCCGCGCGCCGCCGCCGACCGGTTCTGGACCGCGCTCACCGCCGGCACGGCCCGCCGTACCGGCGGCGCCCCGACCCTGGCCAACGGCATCGCGAAGGTCTGGCTGGACGGACGGGTGCACGCCGACCTGGCCGAGTCCACCGCCCAGATCGGCGCTCCGGCCGTCTGGGCCGAGGGCAACACCGCGGCCGGTGTCGACGTGGCCGTACTGGACTCGGGCGCGGACGCCGAGCATCCGGACCTCGCCGGTCAGATCACCGCGTCGAGCAGCTTCGTGCCGGAGGAGCCCGACATCCTCGACTACAAGGGCCACGGCACCCACGTGGCCTCGACGATCGCCGGCACCGGCGCGGCCTCCGGCGGAATCGAGCGGGGCGTCGCCCCCGGCGCCCGGCTGCACGTCGGCAAGGTCCTCAACAGCGAGGGCAGCGGGCAGAACTCCTGGATCATCGCCGGGATGGAGTGGGCGGCCCGCGATCAGAAGGCCCGCGTCGTCAGCATGAGCCTGGGCGGTGAGGCCACCGACGGCAGCGACCCGATGAGCCAGGCGGTCGAGCGGCTCAGCGCCGAGACCGGCGCGCTGTTCGTGATCGCCGCCGGCAACGGCGGGCCGAACAGCATCGGCAGCCCGGGCGCGGCGGACTCCGCGCTCACCGTGGGCGCCGTCGACTCCACCGACCGGCTCGCCGACTTCTCCAGTCAGGGCCCGCGCGCCGGCGACGGTGGGCTCAAGCCCGAGATCACCGCGCCCGGCGTGGACATCCTGGCCGCCCGCTCGCACCAGGTCCGCGGCTCCGGGGACTACACGCTGATGAGCGGCACGTCGATGGCCACCCCGCACGTGGCCGGCACGGCCGCGCTGGTCGCCGCCGCGCACCCCGACTGGACCGGTCAGCGCATCAAGGAAGCGCTGGTCAGCACGGTCAAGGCCACCCCGGGCTACACCCCGTACCAGGCGGGAGCCGGTCGGGTGGACGCGGTCGCCGCCGTGCACGCCACGGTGCTCGCCACCCCGAGCGCCTACTCCGGCTTCCAGACCTGGCCGCCGCAGCCCGGGTCGATCGTCGACCGGACGGTTACCTACACCAACACCGGCACCGCGCCGGTCACCCTGAAGCTGGCCCTCGACGCGGCGGGTGCGCCGGCCGGCCTGTTCGCCCTGTCCGCCGGCTCGGTCACCGTGCCCGCCGGCGGCACCGCCGCCGTGACGCTGAGCGCGGCGTACGACAAGCTGCCGGCCGAGAAGCAGGTCAGCGGCACGATCGTCGCCACCGACGGCACCGGTACGGTGCGTGGCCGCACCCTGATCGGGGCCGCGAAGGAGGGCCAGCGGCAGAACCTGACGCTCGTCGCCAGGGACCGCGACGGCAAGCCGCTCACCGGCAAGGTCATCCTCACCACCGACGGCCTGTTCACCGCCGTCGACCTGCCCGAGAGTGGCACCACCACGCTGCGGCTGCCGGTGGCGACGTGGACCGGCTGGATCTCCGCCGACGTGCGCGGCGTGCACGGGCCGCACTCCAAGGGCATGGCGATGCTCAGCTTCACCGATGTCGACCTGGACCGCGACCGTACCGTCACCCTGGACGCGCGGGCCGCCCGGCAGGTACGTGCCCAGGTGCCGCAGGAGGCGACCCCGACCGCGCTGCGGATGGACATCCACCGGTCGTTCGGGGCCAGCCTCACCGAGAGCCAGGTGCTGCCCGACGGCTCGTACGACAGCATGTGGGCGCTGCCGACGAGCCGCGCGGTCACCGACGGCGAGTTCGAGTTCGGTGCCCGGTGGCGGCTGGAACAGCCGGCGTTGACCGTCGCCGTCGACGGCCGGTCGTACGACGATCTGCTGGTGAAGCGGTCGACGCCCGCGCTGCCGGCAGGTCGTCGACAGGTGGAGGCGGTTTACGTCGCCGACGCGTCGGCGGCGGGTCTGGCCAAGCGGCCGGTCCGGGACCGGGCCGTGGTGGTCCGGCGCAGCGACACCGTGGACATCGCCACCCAGGCGCAGGCCGCCGCGGCGGCCGGGGCGAAGCTGCTGCTGGTGATCAACGACGGCGTCGGCCGACTCCAGCCGTGGGACGAGGCGCCCTGGAGCCCGGAGAGCCCCGCCCCGGTGACCGTCGCCACCCTCACCGCCGACGAAGGCGCACAGCTCATCGGCGCGCTGGAGCGCGGGCCGGTGCGGCTGACCGTCGACTCGCACCCGGAGACCACCTACCTGTACGACGTGGCGCACCACTGGACCGGCACGGTACCGACCGATCCCACCTACCGGCCGACGAACCGGCAGCTGGCCCGGGTCGACGTGGAGTTCCGCAACTACCGGCAGGGCAAGGCGCTGGAGTTCCGCACCGACGTGTGGCGCGGCTGGGCGTCGAGCAACCAGGTGCCCGTCCGGGCGCAGGGTCGACGGACCGACTGGGTCACCGCCGACGCGCGCTGGATCGACGACGCGCACATCGCCGGCGAGACCGGCCAGCACTCCACGGCGGTGGCCACCTACCCGGCCGGTACGCGGAGCGAGGTCACCTGGTTCGGACCGATCCAGCGACCCAGGATGGGCGGGGGCTACGTGCCGGTTCGCTACCTGGACACCGTCTACCTGCCGGCGCCCGGCTGGGGCGACGGGGGCGGCCACATCGGTGAGGCGTACGCCAACTTCGACATGGTCAACCGGACCACCCTCTACCAGGGCGACAAGGAGCTGAACTGGGGCAACGCCGAGTACCTCCAGGTCTCCGGCCTCGCTGAGCAGCGGCTGCCGTACCGGCTGGTGGTGGAGAACGACCGGGCGGCCTGGACCAACCCGTACTCCCGGCGGACCCGCACCGAGTGGGGCTTCAGCTCGGCGGCCACCGGACAGGAGTCGTCGGAGGTGCTGCCGATGATCCAGCTGGACTACCGGGTGGACATCGACCGGGACGGCAGGGCCGCACGGCGGGCGCCGCTCACCGTGGTCGCCTCCCAGCTGCCGGGTGTTTCGGGCACGGTCGGCCCGGTGGCCGTCGAGGTGTCCTACGACGACGGGGCGACCTGGCAGAAGCAGCGGCTGACCCGGCACGGCGACGGTTGGCGCACCTCGCTGGCCGCGCCGGCGAAGGCCAGCTTCGTCAGCCTGCGTACCACCGCGCGGGACGCCTCCGGCAACACCGTGAGCCAGAGCATCACCCGGGCGTTCGGCCTGCGCTGACGCCACGGCGGCCGGCCGTCGGTCGGGGTGCCCCGCGCACCCGGGCCGGCGGCCGGTTCGCCGCCGGTGGCGTCAGCCGGTGGTCGCCGGCCGGTCGAGGAAGAGCAACCGGGCGCGTTTCTCCGGCAGGTCGATCAACGGTCCGAGCCGGAACCCGGCGCGCAGGAACCGGTTGACGGCGCGGTCGTTGCGGGCGTCCGGTTCCATCACGACGCGCAGCCGGCCCGGGTCGGCGAGGACGAAGTCGAGGATCGCGCCGAACAGCGCGCCGGTGAAGCCGCGCTCGACCGCCGCCGGTGGTCCGATGAGCAGGTGGAGGCCGATGTCGCCGGGGCGTACGTCGTAGCACTCGCCGACCGGGTCGGCCTCGGGCTGGTAGGTCTGCGCCAGCGCCGCCGGCACGCCGTCGCGATGTACCAGGTACGCGTGGTGGGTGGCCAGCGAGTCCAGGTAGGTGTAGATCTCGTGCACCCGCTCGCGGCTCGCCTCCCGCATTCCCCAGAAGCGGGCCCGATCCTGGGTGACCCAGTCGTGCAGCAGGTCGACGTCCTCGTCCGGCCGCACCGGGCGGACGGTGACCACCCCGAATCCGCTGACATCGCGCCGGTAGTGATGTCCCTCAGTGTTCATCTGGCTCCTCCACGAGGCGGTCCCAGTCCGTGACCACCGGCAGCAGCTCGCCGGCCAGCCACGCGCGGCTCTGGTCGTTGTGGTGCGGGTCGTCGGGCACCCCGCAGGCGCCCAGCGGGACCACCCAGCGGCTGTCCTCGCGCCGCGCCAGGTCCCACACGAAACGGGCGGCCGGCCCCCGGAAACACCGATGGGTGACCCCGGGCACGCTCGACGTGGCAAGCACGCAGTCGTGGTCGCCGTCGAGGCGAGGCCCGGGTCCGGCGTCCAGGTCGGGCAGCGCCCGCCACGACGCCAGCCGGTGCAGGTCGCCCCCAGCGCGCCGGCCCGTCCGCCGCGCCGGCGACCTCCTCGATGGCCGCGCCCACCAGCG
>NZ_JAEVHM010000296.1 GCF_016802865.1 Micromonospora parastrephiae
GAGAACCAGAGCCGCGGTCGCCGCGAGCAGGAGCGTCCCGGCGGCGGTCCGGCTGCCGCCGGGACCCAGCCGGTGCGGCAGGCCGCGCACTCCCGTGCGGGCATCGTCGGCCAGGTCGGGCAGCACGTTGGCGAAGTGCGCGCCAGCACCCAGGCACGCCGCCGCCGTCAGCAGCCAGGCCGGCGGGGCCGGCTCACCGGGCAGCGCCAGCACCACGAAGGCGGGCAGCGCCCCGAAGGAGACCGCGTACGGCAGCACCGAGAACGCGGTGGCCTTGAGCGGCCAGTCGTAGAGCAGCGCGGAGACCAGGGCGACGGTGAGCCAGAAGGCCGCCGTGGGGTTCGTGGTCAGCGCCAGCAACGGGCAGGCCACCGCGGCCGCCGCCGCGGCCCAGGCCGTGGTGCGCCGGCCGACCGCGCCGGCGGCGACCGGCTTGTCGGTACGCCCCACAGTGGCGTCCCGTTCGGCGTCCAGCGCGTCGTTGGTCCATCCGACCGCGAGCTGGCTGGCCAGCACGGCGAGCACCACCGAGGCGATTCCGGAGGGCCGGTGCCCCACCCCCCACGCGAGCAGACCGGCCACCGTGGTCACCGCGGCTGCCGGTTCCGGATGGCTCGCCCTGACCAGCCCTAACACCCTCGACGACATAAGGGAAGTCTGGTCGTTACCGAGCAGTCGTGCCACGCTCGTGCCATGCGAGACGTGGCTGCGGCCCCGGCGTCCACCGGCCCCCGCGTGCTGCCGCGCAACGATCCGCGCCAGTACGACGACCTGGCCGGTGAGTGGTGGCGGCCGGATGGCGCGTTCGCGATGCTGCACTGGCTGGCCGAGGCCCGCGCGGCGCTGGTGCCGCCGGCGACCCGCCCCGACGCCCTCCTCGTCGACCTGGGCTGCGGCGCCGGCCTCCTCGCGCCGCACCTGGCCGGCAAGGGCTACCGGCATGTCGGGGTCGACCTGACCCGCTCGGCGCTCGTCCAGGCCGCCGAGCACGGGGTACGCGTCATCCAGGCCGACGTCACCGCGGTCCCGCTGCCCGACGGCTGTGCCGACGTGGTTTCCGCCGGTGAGCTGCTGGAACATGTGCCGGCGTGGCCGCGTGCGGTGGCCGAGGCGTGCCGGCTGCTGCGCCCGGGTGGCCTGCTGGTGCTGGACACCCTGAACGACACGGCGCTGGCGCGGCTCGTCGCGGTACGGATCGCCGAGCGCCTGCCGACGGTGCCGCGCGGCATCCACGATCCACGGTTGTTCGTGGACGCTCGTGAGCTGGTGGCCGAGTGTGCCCGGCACGGCGTCGACCTACGGCTGCGGGGCATCCGGCCACAGGTCGGCGGGCTGCTGGCCTGGCTGCTGCGGCGGGCCCGCACGCCCCGGTCCTCCGGTGCGGCGCCGGTCGGCCGCGCCCCGCGCATCGTGCCGACCCGGTCCACCGCCGTGCTCTACCAGGGCCGGGGGGTCCGCAACGGATAGTCGGGCCGTGCGGGGGTAAGGACGCCGAGAAGGGGGCGATATGACGGTGCACGCGCTTGAGGCGGCCCGCCGGTTGGCGCCGCGGTTCGCCGCGCGGGCGGCGGAGCACGACCGGGACGGCTCCTTCCCGGTCGAGGACTTTCGTGACCTGCGGGAGGCCGGCCTGTTCGGGCTGATGGTGCCCCGGGCGCTGGGTGGCCTCGGCGCCAGCTTCGCCGAGTACGCCGCAGTGGCCACCGAACTTGCCCGGGGCAACGGCGCGACCGCCCTGGTGTTCAACATGCACGCCTCGGTGACCGGGGCGCTGGGCGCGGTCACCGAGGAGTTGGCCGAGGCGCTGGGTGTGCCGGACGAGGCGTTGGTCGCCCGGGACCGGCTGCTCACTGCGGCGGCGCAGGGCTCCTGGTACGCGGTTGCGATGAGTGAGCGCGGTGCCGGTGCCCGGCTCTCGCAGCTGAGCACGGTCTACGAGGCGACCGACGGCGGCTGGCACGTCAAGGGCAGCAAGACCTTCTGTTCGGGGGCGGGGCACGCCGACGGCTACCTGGTGGCCGCGCGCAGTGCCGCCGACCAGTCGGTGGTGTCCCAGTTCCTGGTGCCGGCCGGCGACGGGTTGACCGTCGAGCCGACCTGGGACGCGCTCGGCATGCGTGCCACCTCCTCTCATGACCTGCACCTGGACGTCACCGTGCCGGCCGATCGGCTGCTCGGCGGGGTGGAGGGGTTGGCCCTGGTGGTCGCCCAACTGATGCCGCACTGGCTGGTGGCGAGTTACGCGGCGGTCTACGTGGGGGTGGCCCAGGCGGCGATCGACGCGGCGGCCGAGCACCTCAACGCCCGCAACCTGGCCGGTCTGCCCGCGGTACGGGCGCGGCTGGGGAGGGCGGACGCCGCGACCGCGGCGGCGCGGCTGGCGGTGGCCGAGGCGGCCCGCCGGGTGGACGAGGAGCCGGGCGACGCGGAGACGAACCGCTGGGTGTGGCGGGCCAAGCTGCTCGCCGGCACCACGGCCGCCGAGGTGGCTGCCTCGGTGCTGGAGGCGGCGGGCACCTCGGCGACGCGGCGGGGCCATCCGTTGGAGCGGCTCTACCGGGATGCCCGCTGCGGGTCGCTGCACCCGGCGACCTCGGATGTCTGCGCCGACTGGCTCGGCATCGCCGCGCTGGGCGGCGACCCGGACCGCGACGGACTGGCTCCACGTTGGTGAGCCGGCGCGGCTCGATTGACGTGGGGCAACGGCCGGGCACGATGGCCAGAGGAACGTACCGGGGGAGGACAGCTTCGGACGAGAGGTGGGGATCGTGCCCGTACCAGTGATCGCAGGGCTCGGGGCGGCGCAGCCGCCGTCGGCCTCCCAGGACGAGTTGTGGGAGGGCTTCTTCTCCCGGCACTTCTCCGGCACCACCCGGTCGTTGGCCGAGCGGATCTTCGCCAACTCGGGGGTGACCCGGCGGCAGGCTGCCGTCAATCCCCTGTTGGAGGATGTCTCGGACTGGCCGACCGAGCGCCGGATGCGTCGCTATCAGGTGGAGGCGCTACCGCTGGGCAAGGAGGCGGTCGGCCGGGCGTTGACGGCTGCCGGGCTGGGCGCCGGCGACGTGGGCCTGTTCATCGTCTGCTCCTGCACCGGGTACGCCACCCCGGGGTTGGACATCCTGCTCGCCCGGGATCTCGGCATGGCGGCGGACACGCAGCGGATGTTCGTCGGTCACATGGGCTGCTACGCGGCGCTGCCGGGGCTGGGCGCGGCGAGTGACTTCGTGACCGCCCGGGGGCGTCCGGCGCTGCTGCTCTGCGCGGAGTTGACCAGCCTGCACATCCAGCCGTCCAGCGCCCGGGTGGACACCCAGCAGATCGTCTCGCACGCGCTCTTCTCGGATGCCGCGGTCGCCGCCGTGGTGGTGCCGGGTGGTCGGGGGTACGCACTGCGCGAGGTCACCTCGGTCACGGACACGTCCACGGCGGACCACATGACCTGGGACGTGACCGACGCCGGGTTCCGGATGGGGTTGTCGCCGAAGGTGCCGAAGGTGCTGTCCCGGCATGTGCGTGCCCTGGTCGACGACCTGCTGGCCCGGCACGGCACGAGCCGTTCCGAGGTGGACGGCTGGGCGGTGCACCCGGGTGGGCCGCGGATCCTCAACGTGGTGGAGCGGGAGTTGGCGCTGCCGCCGCAGGCGCTGGCGGCGTCCCGGGCGACGCTGGACGAGCACGGCAACTGTTCCTCGCCGACCGTGTTGCTGATCGTGGACCGGCTGGCCCGTGCGGCTCCCCGCCGGATCGTGATGCTGGCGTTCGGCCCCGGTCTCACCCTGTACGCCGCCCTGCTCGATCGGCAGGAGTGATCGCGCCGCCATCCCGGCGGGTACGTTCACCACCGTGGACACGGCGGACGACCGGCTGCGGTCGGCGGTGCTGGTCGGGGTGACCCTGGCCGCGCTGGCGGTGGGCGGCTGGTGGTGGCGGGCCGCCGCGCCCGCCCCGATGGCCGGGCCGGCTGATCCTTCGGTCGGGACGCCGACGGCCGGGCCGACCGTCAGCACGGCGCTGGAGCGTCTCTTGGCGTCGGCGGCGCCCGATACGCGGGTCACGCTGCGCATGGAGGGTGAGCGGATTGTCGGAGGCGGGCCCACGGGGGTGACGATCGACCCGGAGACGGGCATGGTCACCGAGATCGACGGGGCTGCGGCCGGGACGTTCTACCAACCGGATCCCACCGGTGGGCTGCCCCGGTTCGGTCAGACGACCTGGCGGGAGCAGAGGGAGCTGGCCCCTGGCGAGGGGTTGATCCGGCAGTCCGGTGACGACGGGTCCCGTTACCTTCTCCAGTACCGGTGCACGCGGCCCGGCACCTTGGCGGTGACGAGCACCGGGGCCGAGATCGCCGGTCCGCCGCGCATCGACTGCGACGGGGCGACCGCCTCCGCCGAGGTACGGCCGGGTGGCGGGCCGTTCCGGGTGTCGCTGTCGGCCGTCGGCGACCAGCGCATCGACGTCGAGGCGCAGCTCGTGGCCCTGCCCCCTCGCTAGGAGGGTCGGTCAGGCGGCCAGGGCGCTCAGGTCATCCCGGTACGCGTCGATCGGCCCCAGCTCGGGCAGCACCCGGGTCACCACGCCGGTGCGGTCGACGAGCAGCGCGGTCGCGGTGCCGGGGCGGCCCGGCTGGCCCAGGAAGGAGCGCAGCCCGGCGGCGGGGTCGGCCAGCGCCCCGGACGGCCGTGCACCGGCGGTGGCGTCGCGACC
>NZ_JAEVHM010000297.1 GCF_016802865.1 Micromonospora parastrephiae
GGCGGGGTCGGGGTGGGGTGGGGTGGGTTAGCTGGTGGTGGCGGTGGCTAGCTTTAGGCTGAAGGTCAGGAAGAGGGCTGCCACGGCGGTGGTGCCGCCGGCGGCGAGGCGGCGACGTTGGCGGAACTGTGCGGCCAGGAACGTGCCCGCGAAGATCAACGCGGTCAGGTAGAGCGCGCTGGTCACCTGCGCGATCAGGCCGAGCAGCAGGAACGACAGTGCCGGCCAGGCGTACCCGGGGTCGACGAACTGGATGAAGAACGAGATGAAGAACAGGATCGCCTTCGGGTTCAGCAGGCTGATCACCAGCGCCTTGCGGAACGGGCTGCGCATCTCCGCCGGCTCCGCGGCGTCGATGAGCCGCGGCGTGCCCGGGTCGTTGCGCCCCCGCCAGCGCCGCTAGGCGCCGCGCAGCATGGTCACCCCGACATAACCGAGGTACGCGGCACCGGCGTACTTGATCACCAGGAACACCGGCGGGTACGCCTTGAGCAGCGACGCCACCCCGGCTGCGGAGAGGAACATCAGCACGCCGTCGCCGACGAACACCCCGCCCGCGGCCCGGTAGCCGGCCCCCACACCGCGTTTGGCCGCGGTGGAGAGCACGAAGAGCGAGTTCGGCCCGGGCAGCAGGATGATGGCCACGGTGCCCAGCACGTACGTCCAGATGTCGGTGATCCCCAGCACGCCCGCCATCATCACGCCGCCGGTGCCGTTCGTCGAAGCCTTTCCCGCAGCCTGGCCTGTGCGTTCGGCCACTCGTCGACGGTCATCGCGTACTGCACGGTGTCCCGCCAGGAGCCGTCCGGACGCTGCCGGTGCATCCGCAGCACCCCCTCCCGGGTGGCGCCGAGTCGTTCGATGGCCGCCTGGGAGCGTTCGTTGCGGATGTCGGTGTGCCAGACCACCCGCACCGCGCCGAGATCGTCGAAGGCCCGGCCGAGCAACAGCAGTTTCGCCTCGGTGTTGATCCCGGTACGCCACCAGGGGCGGCCGAGGAAGGTGTGCCCGATCGCCACCGACCGCCGTTCCGGATCGATCTCGTAGTAGGACGTGGTGCCGACCACCACCCCGGTGGTCGCGCAGCGCTGCACCCAGGGCACCCGTTCACCGCGGTGCTGGGCGTCCAGGGCGGCGGCGATCACCTCGCCGGTCCCGGCCGGTCTGGTGGGCCGCGTGACGCTCAGGTGCCGCCACACCTCGTCGTCGGCGGTGGCGGCGTGCAGTTCGTCGGCGTGCGCCAGCTCCAGCGGCTCCAGCCGGACGTGCTCGCCGCGCAGCGCGCCGGCTCGTGCCACGGTGTGCGGGCGGTCCGTAGGTACGCCGGCAGCGGCGCGGTGACTCCGGCGTCCGGCTGCGGCGGCCCGGCGGTCAACCGCAGCGGCAGTACGCCGGCCCAGGGCGGCAGGTGCAGGTCGGCCTCGTCCTCGCGGACGCCGCCGGTGCGGGACCGGACGGACACCTCGCGCAGTGGCAACGCCAGCACGGCGGTTTCGGCCAGCTCGCGGCGGCTGGGTGGGCGGGTGTCCGCGCTGCGTCCGGCGCCGACCTTCTCGACCAGCGCGGTGAGCATGGCGGTCTTCTCCCGCTCGTCGGTGACGAGGTGGGCGGTGCCGTGCGCGACGACGGAGCGGTAGTTGGCGCTGTGGTGGAACTGGGAGCGGGCGTAGACCAGCCCGTCGAGCAGGGTCACCGTGACGCAGACCGGCAGCCCGTCGTCCCGGGCGGCGAGCAGGGGACGGCTGCCGGTGGACCCGTGCAGGTAGAGCGTGTCGCCGATGCGGACGTGCAGGGTGGGCAGCACCCGTGGCTGGCCGTCGACGGTGAACCCGAGGGCACAGTGGTACGCCTCGTCGAGCACGGCGTGCGCGGCGTCGCGGTCGTAGCTCATCCGGTCGCGGGAGCGCTGGGGGATGGTGCGGGCGGTGGGTGGATACATCGCTCGCCCTTTCGTTCTAGTACAATCTCTTGTTTGTGTCAGCACGCTATCAGTTCACTGGGTCGACGGCGGTCGCGATTTCGGCCAGCATCGAGTCGGGCATCCGTACCGACGCCCTGCCGCCCGGCACCACGCTGCCGCCGGTGCGGGCCCTCGCCACCGCGCTGGGCGTCAGTCCCGCCACCGTCGCCCGCGCCTATCAGGAGCTGCGCCAGCGCGGCCTGCTCGCCACCGCCGGGCGGCACGGCACCCGGGTGCGCCCCCGCCCTCCGGTGGCCGCCCGCCGCTCCGCGCTACGCCCGCCCCCGTTGCCCGGGGCTCGTGACCTGTCCCGGGGTGAACCCGACCCCCGGCTGCTGCCCCCGCTCGGCCCGCATCTGGCGGCGCTCGCCGTCGACGCGGGCGCGTCGGTCGGCTACTCCCACGCCGGTGTGCTGCCCGAGCTGGCCGAGGCGGCCCGTGCCCGGCTGGGCGCCGACGGCGTAGCCGCCGGTGAGCTGACCCTCACCGGCGCGCGCTGGACGGCATCGAGCGGCTGCTCGGCGCCCACCTGCGCCCCGGCGACGCGGTGGCGGTGGAGGACCCGGGCTGGGCCAACCTGCTCGACCTGGTGGCCGCGCTGGGGTTGCGCCCGATCGGCGTACCGCTCGACGACGAGGGACCACTCGTGGCCGGGGTGGCCTCCGCGCTCGCGCCGGAGCGCGGGCGCTGGTGGTCACCAGCCGAGCGCAGAACCCGACCGGCGCCGCCGTCTCCGCGGCCCGTGCTCAGGCGCTGCGGGAGCTGCTCGCCGGCCGACCGGACCTGCTGTTGATCGAGGACGACCACGCCGCCGAGCTGGCCCGCGTACCGCTGCATCCCCTGGCCGGCGCGACGCGGAGCTGGGCCTTCCTGCGCTCGGTGAGCAAGCCGTTCGGCCCGGACCTGCGGTTGGCCGTCCTGGTCGGCGACGAGACCACCGTGGCCCGGGTGGCCGGCCGGACGCGGGTCGGCGCCGGCTGGGTCTCCACCGTGCTGCAACGGCTGGTCCTCGCCCTCTGGCGGGACCCGGCGGTCACCGAGCTGGTGGAACGGGCGGCGCAGAGCTACGAGCGGCGGCGCGAGGGGCTGCTGGCCGCGCTGGCCGAGCACGGTCTGACCGCGCACGGTCGTAGTGGCATCAACGTCTGGCTGCCGGTGCCGGACGAGACCAGCGCCGTGACCGCGCTACGCGACGCCGGCTGGTCGGTGGCCCCCGGCGCCCTCTACCGGATCGCGGCCCCGCCGGCGCTCCGCATCAGCATCAGCCCGCTGACCACCAGCGACCTGCCCGCCCTGGCCGCCGCCCTGGCTCGGGCGACCCACCCGACCCCACCCCCCGGCTTTCCCGCCTGACCCCGTCGTGCGCTGTGTCGACAGAGTGCCCGTCTGCCCGGGGCGGAAATGCAGGATCGCGAGGATTCGTGGTGGCTGGGGTGGGTATGCGGGCGCCGGAGGTGTGGGGGACATGGCATCTGGTGGGAGTCGTAAGGGGCTTTGGATCGCGCTGGCTGTGGTGATCATCATCATCGTCATCGTGTTGATCGCTATCGCGTCCGGCGGGGACGGCGGCGGCAACGGGTACTGACCTGGCCGGGGCGTATCCGGCACCGGGCACCGAAGGGGTATATAACAGTCGGCATGGCCGAGCAGACCGCCCCCGGTGCCCAGCGGTTCATCCCGACGGACGCGGACACCATCGACGAGTTGCGCGCGGCGGCCGGTGGCTGCCGTGGGTGTGAGCTGTACCGGGACGCCTCGCAGACGGTCTTCGGCCGGGGCGACGAGAGCGCCCGCGTGGTGCTCGTCGGTGAACAGCCCGGCGACATGGAGGACCAGAAGGGACTGCCCTTCGTCGGTCCCGCCGGTCGGCTGCTGCGCCGCGCCGTCGACGACGCCGACCTGGACCCGAAGCAGATCTACCTCACCAACGCGGTGAAGCACTTCCGCTTCGAGTTGCGCGGCAAGCGTCGGATCCACCAGACCCCGGACCAGGTGCACATCACCGCGTGCCGGCCCTGGCTGGTCGCCGAGTTCGCCCGGCTGCGTCCGGACATCGTGGTGGTGCTCGGCGCCACCGCCGCCAAGGCGCTGCTCGGCCCGTCCTTCCGGGTCACCCGGCAGCGGGGCGAACTGCTGCCCTGGCCCGCGTCGGCCCAGCACCCGGAGGACTTCCAGCGGGTGCCGGTGGACAGCGCCGGAAAGGTGGCCGACGCGCCCCCGGCCCGGCTGCTGGCCACCATCCATCCCTCGGCCGTGCTCCGCGCCGACGACCAGGACAAGGCGTACCAGGGCCTGGTCGCCGACCTCACCGTCGCCGCCCGAGCCCTGGCCGCCTGACGCCGGCGCTCGGAATGGTGGTCGTGCGGTGCCTCGGCAACGCCGACGCGCCCGGCCAGAGGCCGGGCGCGTCGGTTGAGGCCGTCAGATGATGCCGTTGAAGCCGCCCCAGCCGCTGCCGATCTGCTGGTTGCCGCTGAAGGGGACGCCGTTGTCGCGTTCGATGTTGTTGGGGAACAGCAGCAGGGTGCCGTCGGTCTTGCGGCCCACCAGGTCGGTGTAGCCGTCGCCGGTCACGTCCGCGCCGACCAGGGTGTCGAAGCCGTTCCAGTTGCTGCCGATCTGCCGTGCCGACGAGCTGCTGTACGGGGTGCCGTTGTCGCGAACGATGTTGTTCGCGTACAGCCACAGGGTGCCGTCGGTCTTGCGGGTTACGAG
>NZ_JAEVHM010000298.1 GCF_016802865.1 Micromonospora parastrephiae
CCGGCGGTGGGTCCGGGTCGGCGCGGCCGGCGCGGCCGGCGCGGCCGGCGCGGCAAGCGTGCGGCCTGGTCGTGCGACCGGTGCGGGCTCCGCGGAGCTCTGCCCGGAAGCAGACGGTTCAGTGACAGACGTTTCGAAGGCGGCGTCCGGTGGGGTGGCACCGGGACGGGTTGCGGCCCCACCCGAGCTGCCGTCGATGGGGGAGAACTGGGAGAGCAGGAGCGCTACGACCCCTGCCGTCGCCGTCAGAACGACGGGGATCGACACGGCACGGGGGATGCGGCGACGCCGACCGGCAGAGGAAGCGGCGGTGGCCGGGGTCGACACAAGTGTGACGGGCGCTCGCGGAGCCTCCTGTTCCACCGGCCGCTCGGCGTCATCGGCCAGACCGTGCAAGGCCGTCGCCACCTCCCCGGCTTCCGGCCGATCGGCAGGTTCTCTGGCCAGGCAGCGGTCGAGGAGGCGGTGCACCTCGGGTGGCACTCCCTCGATAGCGGGCAGCGGGGCCGGATCGACGTACACGTGAGCGTTCAGCATCTGCGTGGGGGTCTCCGCCGACCACGGCAGCTCATTGGTCAGCGTCCGATACAGCAACAGCCCGAGCGCGTAGACGTCGGAGGCAGGCAGGACGGTGCCACCGGCGAGGCGTTCGGGCGCGAGGTACGCGGCGGTGCCCAACAGTTGTCCGTCCGCCTCCAGCTCCGGTCTGCCGGCCGTGGTGGCGATTCCGAAGTCGACCACCTTCACCCCAGCGGGTGTCAGCATCACGTTGGACGGCTTGATGTCCCGGTGCACCAGATCACGTTCATGCGCGGCGGCGAGCGCCTCGGCGACCTGCGCGCACGTCCGCATCGCGGCGGCCGGCGGCAACGGGCCGGAAGCGAGTCGCCGGGACAGGGTCTGGCCGGGCAGCAGCTCCATCACCACGTAGGACACCCGATGGCCGGCGGCATCGGTGTGCTCGCCATAGTCGTACACGCTCGTCACGTGGGGGTGCCAGAGGCCCGCCGCGGCCCTGGCCTCCGCCTGGATGCGTCGTCGTGCTCCCTGGGCGGTGGCCTGCGCGCCGGCCAGGACCTTGATGGCCACCGCACGTTCGAGAACCCGGTCCCACGCCCGCCAGACTGCCGACATGCCACCAGCGCCGAGACGACTCTCGATCTGATACCTGCCGTCCAACAGATCACCGTCCATCACTGGGACAGCTTGCCAGAGTAACGCCGCAGCGGCTCGGGTGCGGAGCGTCTAGCGGTAGTCCTACTCGGCTCCCTGCGCCGCAGATCACCGACCCGGAGGAGGCCGTACGCCTGCACCACCGCATGCTTGGGCTCGATCTTGCGCGTTTCTGGGGGCCACTGACCAGGACCACCGCAGCAGCCCTGGCGGGCACCGGTTTCGGCCTGTGAGGCTGCTTTCAGCCAGCCAATTCGCTCTTCGCTGCCTCGCAGACGTGTCGCACCTGGTCGGTTGTCAGGCGGCGGATATCCCAGATCAACCCGGCTAGGTCAGCCCCTGCTGCGTGCGGACGTGGGATTTCGGGGGTCAGCTCGACACCGGCCATGGCGGCCAAGTCGTCGGCGGGGATCGCCAACACGGTCGCGAAGCCGACCAACAATTCAGGTGACAACTCTTTGCGGCCGTGGCCAACCGCTCCTATCGTCGCAGCAGACAAAGGGCCTACGCCGGCCAGGTTATACAGGATCTGAGTAGAGGTTGACCAATCTAGATTCCTGTTGCGGAGCATGCGGACGACTGTGGCACCGAAACTCGGCTCGTACTGTTCGTAGACCGGGAGAGTCAATTCCTGCTCTACGCGGTCCCGTCGGGGCAGGGACTGTGCAAGCTGGCGGAGCCGGTGTCTCTGCTCCGGCCGCAGGTTGATGGCACACCGTACGAGCTCTTTTATCAGCGAGCCGGATATCGCCTCCACGGGGGCAAGATCGGCCGGTACCGGCAGCTCGGCAACTACGAAGAGATCTGCGGTGTGTAGCTTGAGCGCGGGTGCGAGCCGCCGAAGCAGGGATGGGCTGGGTACTGCGCCGGTGAGTACGGTCCGGAGTTCGGTTTCAGGGACCGGAGCGGCCCGCGCCAGCTTACTGAGGTTTACCCCTCGGTGCTGCAACAGTCGCGCCAGTAACACTCCGAAACTTGGTTGTTCCATCATCCGCCTACCTCAGCGTTGACCACGAGAGCGGCATGGGTCTTATTCCGAAGGTGCATGCGATATTTCACCACGGGAATTCGTGATAGACCCACGCATTTTTGTCTGGTTCCGGTAGGCCGTGCTTTCGAAATGCGGCGCGGGCGATCTCCTCGAGCGACGTGAAGCCCGGTATTGCTTTTGGTCCATAGTGGCCCGACCAGTTGTCAAACATGATGATCTGGCCTAGTTCATTCACCTCGAATTTTCCAGCCATGTGAACCGCCTGGCGCTCGGCCAGACTCGTATGCCCTGCGCTGTCCTTCAGGGCGAACATGTAATCGGTGCGAATCGCCCGCAGTGACCCGTCCTTCATCACGACGTAGTGGTACTCCAGAGGTCTGTCCTTAACGCCTCTGTCGAGAGCCTCGCCCGGCCTGATCCATGAACCTGAGGGGATAGGCGCTTGTGGGTCGGTGTCGAGGCCGGGCCTGTTGCCTGGCGTCCAATCGTATGCCCCGTTGCAGTTGTGGACGAGTACCGACGCGTCTCCCGCCAGCACATAGTAGGTATGCACGTCGGCGACTGTGAGGTTGTGCATGATCCGGCTACCGGTGTACCGCTTTACTGCGGTCACCGTCGTCAGGCCATCGTGCCCGAGCAGTGCGTCGCCTGGTCGCAGGTCGCCGGCATCCGTCCAACTGCGGGTCGTGACGTTCCAGAACGGATGGTGTCGGGTGCTCCGGACGACCTCGTCGCCGCTGCCGCTCCCGACCGAGACATCGGCGAACTCGGTGTCGAGGTTGCGGTGCAGTTCGGTGACTGGTTCGGCGGCGGTCACCCCCGTCTGCGGATCAGTGGCGAGCACCTCGTCTCCGATGCGGACGTCCCCGATCGGCTTGGTCGTGCCGTCCCCCAGCAGCACCCGAGTGTCCGGCGCGAAACTGTCGCCGGCGCATGCCTTCAGCAGATCTTCGAGACCGTCCAGGATGCTCTTGCCATCGATCAGCCCCTTCAGGGCGTTTTCCACCGCGGCGAACCCCTTGAGGTCGATCACGAGCTTCAGTGCGCTCAACTCGTCTGCGCTGAACGTGATCTTCTTCGGCAGGTCGACGTTGAGTTCCAGCAGCCTGGTCAGCTTGAGCGCGCCGAGCTTCTTGAGCGCGGCGTCAATCACGTCGGTGCCGAGGGCCTTGAGAGCGGTCAGCAACTCGCCGGACAGCAACTTGGCGAGGCCCGCGCTGATCCCGTCCTTGAGTAGGTCGATGCCCGCGGTGACCTTGCCGATCTTCGGCAGTTCGAGCGTGAGTAGGTCGACGACGGTCATGCCCAGCGCCTTGGCGTACTCGCCGTTACGCCACTCGTCCAGGTGGATCAGCGAGCCCGGGTTGTCGATGATCGCCTGGACGCCATCTTTGAGCATGTCGCAGGCTTCGTCGGAGTCCGGCGTGTTGCCCGGGGTGTTGCCCGGCGCCCCTAGCGCGCACAACCCGACCATCCACACCCCGCCCACGATGCCGAGGACGGCTTCGCTCTCGCCGCGGTAGAAGTCCTTCAGCCAGTCGGGGTAGTCCCTGGCGTTGAGCTTCTTCTCGACGTAGTCCCGCCAGGTCTGCATCCAGGAGGTCTGGCGTGCCAGTTTCTCCGCCTCGGCCAGGTCGCCGATCTGCTTGACGGCCGTGTGCATGTCCTGCGCGATCTTCACCATTGCGGCAGCGGTCGTCTTCATCGCGTTGGCGAACTTGTTGGCGGAGATCGATGCTGCCGAGATCTGCTTGGCGATCGTGTCGGCGTTGGTGGCGGCGGTTTGCGCCTGGTTCGCGTAGGCCCGGGCAGCGCCGGCCGCCTGTCGCGCCACTGCGGCGTCGTGCCCGGCCTCGACCGCCATCCCCTCCGCGGCGTTCGAGTATGCGGTGGCCCGCTGTGCCGCTCTGGCCGCGTCGCTCGCTGCGGCCACGGTGGCGTTCGCCTCGGCTGCGGCACCCCGTGCGGCGTCGATCGCTACCTTGCTGGCTCGCACCGCCCGAGCCGCCTCCTCGGCTGCCTTCTGCGCCGCCGCGTACGCTGGCTTGACCTGCTCCTGGGCCCGCAGCGCCTCCTCGGCGGCGTGCAACGCGGCGGCTTGTGCGTCGGCTGCGTGCTGCTGGGCTGCGGCGCTCTGCTCGGCGCCGATCAGCACAGCGCTGTTTGCGACATCGACGGCCATCGCCGCGTCGTTGTCCGTCTCGGCGTACTGCTCGGCGACGCTCAACGCCTTCGCGGCGGGATCGGCGATCGCCATTGCCGAGGCGCGGGCGTTGATAGCGGCCCGGCCGGCCACCCGGCTCTGGAACGAGGCGATTCCGGCCTCGCGCAGCGCCGCGTCCGCGGCGGAGCGGGTCAGCTCGGCGTCGGCCTTCGCGGCTGCGGCGTGGCCGAGCGCCTGCCGGGCGACGTTGACTGACTGCCGGGCCAGTTCGTTGGCCCGCTGCGCGTCGGCGATTGCTCGGCTCGCGGCCGCGGCCGCGTCG
>NZ_JAEVHM010000299.1 GCF_016802865.1 Micromonospora parastrephiae
GCCGGCGACCGCCAGCGCCAGGTAGGCGCGCGGCTCGCGGGGATTGCTCCGCAGGGTGCGCCGGGCCCAGCGCAGCGCGCCCCGCCGGTCGCCGGAGGCGGCGTGGGCGAACGCGATCTGCCCGGTCACCCGGGCCTCGCCGGCCGGCTGGCCGGCGAACTCCGGGTAACGCAGCAGCAGCCACTGCAACGCCTCGGAGATGGTGTCCCACCGTTGCGCGAAGTACGAGCGCTTGTGCCAGCGGACCAGCACCGACGGGGTACGCAGGTTGATCAGCGGTGCGCTGCGCGCCGCCCGGAGCAGGAACTCGTAGTCCTCCGCGTAGCTGCCCGGGATCTCCTCGTCGACCAGCCCGAAGCCGTCGCGCAGCGCGGCGGCGCGGATCAGGAAGGTGGACGGGTGCAGCTCCGTCATCCGGTCCCGCAGGAGGTCGTCCAGGGTGATCCGGTCCTTGTCGAGCACCCGGTCGACGGTGTTCCCGTCGTAGGTGACCCGGATGCCGCAGCAGACGAACTCGGCTTCCGGATCGGCGGCCAACGCCTCGACCTGGGCCGTCAACTTGCCGGGCAGCCACTCGTCGTCGTCGTCGCAGAACGCGACAAGCTCCCCCTCGGCGGCGAGGGTGCCGCTGTTGCGCGCCCCGGCCAGCCCCGGTGTGCGGCCGTTGCGGATCACCCGTACGGCCCGGTCCGGGCCGGCGAGCCCGCCCAGTGACTCGTCGGGCGTGGACTGGTCGAACACCACCACGACCTCGACCGGGCCGGGATATTCCTGGGCCAGGATCGCCCGTACGGCGGCGCGCAGCAGCTCCGGGCGGTCCCGGGTGGGCACCACGACGCTGACGCTCGGCTGCCCGGTCATCGGGGCCCCTCCGTCCGACGGTCCGGCCGTGCCCAGGCCCGCCAGCGGGGTGGGCGTCGGACCGAGCGGGCCACCAGGTCCTCCACGATCTGCCCGACCCGCGCCACCGCGGCGCGGCGCGCCTCGTGCGCACCGGGGTCGGCGGCCACCGCGTACCGGGAGGCGTCGGCCTGCCCGGCGGCCAGCGCGTCGTGCAGCTGCTCCCGGGTCTCGCAGAGCGCCACCAGCCCGGCGGCGCCGAGCCGGCGGCCGAAGAGTTGCTGATGGTCGTCGACGTGCTCGCCGCGGGCCGGATCGCGGGGCACCACGATCGGCAGGTGACCGTGCCGGCGGGCCTCCAGGATGGTCGCCGGCCCACCGTGGCAGACCACCAGGTCGGCGTCGGCCATCGCCTGCTGCAGGGCGTCGTGGCCGAGGAACGGCACGGCGCCGGGCAGTTGGGGAGCCTTCGTGTGCCCGTGCTGGACGGTCAGCCCGACCGCGCCGCCGGCGTGCGCGTGCCACTGTGCCAACCAGTCGACGAGCCGGTCGAAGGGGTGCTTGTCGGTGCCGACCGCGACCAGCAGGCGGGTCTGGGTGCTCGGCGTGGTGTCGCGCTGGCGGGGCAACCGGGCCGACTCGGCGGCGGGTTGGGGCGGTTGCGGACGTCGGCTGGTGTCGGTCTCCCCGCTCACAGCAGTGTCCCCACGACGGTGGCCTCGGGGTACTGCCGCCGCTGCTCGTCCCACTGCACGAGCATCGCGGACAGGAACGGTCGGCAGAGCCGGGCGGTCAACGTCGGGGTGTCGATCCGGTCGTACACCTCGATGTAGACGGTCGGGATGCGCCGCAGCCGGGCCAGCACCACGAACGGCACGGCCACGCCGGCGCCGGTGGTGACCACCGCGGCGACCCGCCGACGCCGCAGCACGCGCCAGGCCAGCAGCGCGTTGCGCAGCAGGTTCGGCACGTTGCGGGTGGTCGGGTGGTGCGCGGGCACCAGGTCCTCACCGGCCAGCAGCGACACCGCCTCCGGGGTGTCGAAGGTGACCCAGCAGCGCGGCCGTTGTTCGTACCAGGGCCGTAGGGCGAGCAGTTGGGCCAGGTGTCCACCGCTGGAACCGACCAGCAGCAGCACGGGCGGCTCGGCCTCATCGTTGTTCACGTCCACGCGACTCCCCACAAGTTCGCTTGGAATTTCGGTCTTCGCCACGCAAGAGCAGATCACAGGTTGCCTGGTCGTTGAATAGCGCGACCGGACGAGCCGGCGATCTCCACCTCGGAGCCCCGGGCCGCCGGCCGCCCGGACTCCATCGACAATCATCACGACCTGCCAGTCTGCCGTCACTCTGCGACACGCCAACCGCGCGATGATTTCGCCGGATCAGCCGCTATGTCGTTTCTCGACGACGTCCAGCAGTGCGGGATGCAGCGCGGTGTTCCAGCCCGCCCCCGCGTCGGCCAACCGCCAGGTCCGCAGCCACATCTCCACCAGGTACGCGTCGGCCACCAGCCGGCGCTGCGCAGGGCCGAGGCCCAGCCGCTCGCCGTGTCGCTCCAGCTGCCCGTCGACGGCCGCCGCGGCCACCGCCGCCGGCTCGCCGCGCAGCACCAGTGCCCGCTGGAAGGCGTCGTGGGCCAGGTCGAACCCGACCGGTACGTCCGGCGCGCTGTGCTCCCAGTCCCAGGCGACGAGCCGGCCGGCGTGCTCGCCCAGGTTCCACGGCACCCAGTCACCGTGCCAGTGTCCGAATTCGACGGCGGTGTCATTGTGCCGGCGGGCCAGCGCGGCCACCGCGTCGACGACCCGCCCGCCGGCCGACCCGGCCCCGGCCGCCCGGTCGGCCTGCGCGGCCAGCCGGGTCAGGAACGTCGAGGAGGCCAGTGGTCGCGGCGTACCGGCGGGACCCCCGCGACGGGCGACCGCGAGCAGCGCCGCGATACGTGGCGGGTCGTCGACCGGCACGCCCCGCACGTCCGGTGGCAGTGGCTCGATCACCGCGACCGCCTGACCGGCCCACGCCGTCTCGGCGAGCAGCCCCGGCGGCACCGGATGGTCGGCGACACCGGCCGTGTCCCGGAGCGCCCGCAGGGCCGCCGCCTCGGCGGTGACCAGCGCTCGGGTCGCGTCGTTCCAGCCGATCTTCGCGTAGCCGCGCGGAGCACCGTCGGCGGTGAACAGTTGCAGAGTGGGTTTGCCGTTCGGGTCCGGCGGGCGGACACCGCAGGCGGCCAGCAGCGGCGTACCACCCAGAGCGGCGGCGAGCCGCTCGGTCAGCAGCAGCTCGGCCGGGGCCACGCCGGACGGCACGGAGACGCTCAGCGTCGGAAAGGGCGCCAGCCCCACCGCGCCGAACCGGGCCAGCCCGCCCAGCGCCGCGCGCAGCGCACGCACCCTGGGCGGCCGCAACGCGTTGTACGCCAGCAGCGACGCCGCCCCGGCCCGCGGCGCCCCCAACGGCACCAGGAACCGGGCCCGCGTCACCGACGGCACCACCGCGTACCGGGCCACCACCCGGTGACCGGCCGGTGGGGCGCCGCCCACGCTCAGGCCGACCCGGTCGTCCGGGAAGACCGCGCGGCTGACCCAGCCCAGCCCGTCCACCCTCGCCCGAGGGTCCGTGGACGGGTCGACCCGGGTCGTCACGCCGCCCGGTCCGCCCAGTCGAGGTCCAGCCCGAGCCGCTGACGCAACGCGTCGTTGTACGGGCGGTAGTAGTCGGTCAGCTCGGCGCGTACCGCCGGATCCAGCGGAGCGGAGCGCCGGTCGTTGTAGACCTTGAAGTTGGGCAGGTCGTACGCGGGCAGCCCGAGGAAGTCCAGGGTGCGTCGGTAGGTCGCACGGGCGTCGCGGTACAGGTCCTCGCTGGGCAGGAAGAGGATCTGCGACCGGTCGAACCGCTCCAGCCACGGCTCCAGATGCTCCAGGTAACGCCCCCGGGCCCGGTACGTGTACCAGTCGTACGCCTCGCTGAACGACTCCGGCTCGGCGATCAGCCGCTCCCGCTCCCCCGCCGTCCGCTCCGGCTCGGCGGCCAGCGCGGCGGCGAAGTCCAGCGGCTCGATGCCGTGGGTGCGGCGCTCCTTCCAGTGCGAGTACGCCCGCTCCACCGGGTCACGTAGCAGCACGATCAGCTTCACCGTCGGCATCAGCGCGGCGACCCGCTGCGCGGCGAGGGGGTGGAACATGTACAGCGGTGCGGCCTCGCCGACCCGGACCGGCCCGCCGTGCCGCTTCGACAGGGCGTCGCGCTGGCGCTGGGTCGGGAAGTGCGAGCGGTACCACGCCTCGCCGCGCCCCCAGTGCTCCTCGAAGTAGTGCGCCGACTTGGTGTTCCACGCGGGGAAGAGCCGGGGTACGAGCGGGTGCTGGATGAGGTAGTTCCACAGGGAGGTCGTGCCACCCCGTTTGGTGCCGATGATCAGGAAGTCCGGCAGGGGCCGCCGGTCGCTGGTGCGGACCCCGTAGTCCACCAGGGACTCCTTCACCCGGACGGTCACCTGGGTCGGGACCAACTGCTTCACACGGTCACGGATGGACGCCACGACGGACCTCACCTGCCTCTCGTCGATGCCGGGGCGGGGCCGGCGGCCGTGGCCGCGTCGTCCCGTCCACGGATCTGCTTCATGGTCACCCGGATGCCGGCGCGCACCCGGGGCAACGTCAACAAGCCGACGCAACCGGCCACCAGCACACCCAGGGTCACCGCCAGGCCGGGCAGACCACGCCCGCCGGCCAACACGCCGACGCCGGCCGCCGCGCCGAC